>NZ_JBVYOL010000011.1:0-84342 GCF_056120505.1 Paenibacillus sp. sgz302164
GGATCCTTCAACGTTGAGCTTGGCGGCGGGAGGAAGCGCGGCAACCGTCACGGCAACGGTGTATCCGAGTAACGCGACCAATAAGAAAGTCACATGGAGCAGCAGCAATGAAAACGTCGCAACTGTTGATGTGAAGGGTGTGGTGACGCCAAAGGTGGCAGGAACGTCGACGATAACCGTTACAACGGAAGACGGCGGCAAGACAGCAACGAGCCTGGTAACCGTAAAATCAGCCTCTCCTAGCGAGAGCGGAGGAGACCGCGGAGGCGGCGGGGGAAGCAGTACACCTGCTGCTGCTGCCAACGTGATTGAAGTTTATGTGAACGGGAAAGTTGAACATGCAGGTATCGCCACCACAACTATAGTCAATGACCGATCCGTTACAACGGTTGCGATTGATGCGAAGAAGCTGGACGACAGGCTGGCAGCGGAAGGTCAGCATGCGGTGATTACCATTCCGGTGAAGACGAGCTCTGCCGTTTTGATCGGAGAATTGACCGGACAGATGGTCAAGAACATGGAGCAAAAGCAGGCGTTGGTCGTCATCCAAACAGAGCAAGCATCGTATACGCTGCCTGCACAACAGATGAACATCGACGCCATATCGGGGCAATTAGGCAAGAACGTGAATCTGCAAGATATTAAAATAAGGATTGAGATTTCCAAGTCTACAGCAGAAACTGCGCAACTCGTGGAAAACTCGGCAGCACAAGGACAATTTACGATCATTGCTCCAACGTACAATTTCACAGTTACTGGCGTATACGGGGATAAGACGATTGAAATTTCCAAGTTCAACGCTTATGTGGAACGAACCATTGCCATTCCTGCTGGGGTAGATCCGAATCGAATCACAACAGGCGTTGTCGTAGAAAAGGACGGAACCGTTCGTCATGTACCGACGGCAGTTAGCAAGATTGACGGTACCTACTATGCCAAAATTAATAGTTTGACGAACAGCACGTATTCCGTGATCTGGCACCCTCTGGCATTTAATGATGTAGAGAACCACTGGGCGAAAAATGCTGTAAACGATATGGGCTCCCGCATGGTTATTAATGGTACGGGCAAAGGCCTGTTTGCTCCTGATCAAGCGATTACGCGTGCGGAGTTTGCGGCGATTATGGTACGAGGATTAGGCATTAAACAGGGGGATGGCGCCGCGCGATTTACAGACGTAAAGTCATCAGACTGGTACAGCAGTGTGGTGCAAACTGCCTACGCGTATAATCTGATCAGCGGATTCGAAGATGGCACATTCCGTCCGAATGACAGCATTACCCGGGAACAGGCCATGGCCATCATCGCAAGAGCGATGACGCTAACCGGACTTAAAGACAAATTTTCGTCAGCAGATACAGAGAAGCTGCTGATGTCATTCGCAGATGCGACGCAGGTATCAGAGTGGGCGAAAAGCGGGATTGCGGATTGCTTGCAGGCAGGAGTTGTGTCAGGCAGAAACGGCGGCCGGTTGGCGCCGAATGATAACATCTCTCGGGCTGAGGTTGCAACTATTATTCAAAGGCTTTTACAAAAATCCAAGTTAATTTAGTGATTGGAAAAGCACGGATTGACGCTTAAAGATATCAAGCTAGTACCACTGAACTGCATTATGGGCTTGATCATGAGCTAAATCCACAAAATCAAAAAGGAGCTTTGTCACACTATTAGTGATGAAGTGACCCCAAAAAGTTAGACAGTATATTGTTAGGCAGCTTCTAGGGCATGAGTCCGGTACCGTACCGGGCTCATGCCTTTTAGTTTTGCTTTTTGAGAACTGGAAGGATTTGGTCGGGGGGATGGAAAAAGGCGGAGCGTGTGTTTGAAGAGCACCTATCCGTGTATTCCTGCATGAGGAAATGAATCAGATTTTGCTGGATCATTGTTCAAACAGCATAACAAGGAGCAATTTTCCAACTTACGTGAGAGTGCCTATCGTCACGAAATGAAGCCTACAACCGCCAAAGGAGATGAGTAGCCCGGCCGTTTCGACATAATTCGGCGAAGTTTGTGAGAATTTTGAGAGAACGTTTTGATAGAATGTGGTGTGATCCTCAAATTAGGTTCAGATTCGATGTGAAGAATGTCGAATTAGGGAGCTTAGTAGTCGTTGTCATAATGTTATGATACTAACGAAGGGAGAATTTTTGAGGCAGCGTAGCGATTGATTGAATGAAAAAATGATTCCTTGGCGTTGGTTTGCTCGTAAATATCAAACAGATTCAGGATTAACAGTTTTATCCAAGAAACGGTTCGACCACTCCTCTCCCTATTTTCTGCACTAAAAGACTAACGGAAGATGGGTCAAAATTTAAATGAGGTGATTATTATTTATACGAAACCAAACAGGATCATTAGCTTCTGTCTAGTTATTGCACTGGTTTTTAGCCTGTTCGGAGGTTTTAATTTCAGCAAAGCTTATGCAGCAGATGATGCACCGCAATACTACGCCAGAATAGTTGCTGGGGGACACGGAGGTGCTATTCCGCCTAGAAATGGTGATGGAGGCCCCGCTACATCCGCTGTCCTTGGAAACCCTACCGGAGTTGCCTTTGACCGATCTGGAAATATGTATATTGCAGACTCTACCAATTTTATGGTACGTAAGGTGGATTCATCCGGTACTATTTCAAAAGTAAGTTCTGGTTTTAACCTTCCTCAAGGCATCGCTACGGACTCAAAAGGAAATCTATATGTTTCAGATACTTTCAATAATGTCGTAAGTAATATGGGGAATGATGGAATTTTTTCGGCGGTAACATCTACAAAGGGTGTTCTTGATACTCCTCGCGGAATCACCTTTGACTCGAATGATAATATGTATATTGCAGATGCGCAACACAATGTCATACGCAAAGTGGATAATTCAGGGAATATCTCTGTAGTTGCTGGAAGTGGTACAAAAGGATATAGCGGGGATGGAGCAACTGCTACATCTGCCATGCTGAATGAGCCTTATGGAGTTGCCGCTGACTCAGCCGGAAATCTGTATATCGCCGACTATGGCAATCATGCCATACGCAAGGTAGATACAAACGGCAAGATTACAACAATTGTCGGGGATGGCACTGCAGGCTTTAAGGGTGATGGAGGAGCGGCGACATCTGCTGAGATTAATAAACCTCAGGGGATTGCCAGCGACGCTGTCGGAAATCTATATATTTCAGATACTGGTAATCAAAGAGTACGCAAAGTGGATACATCCGGCAATATTTCGACAATGATAGCCGGACTGAATTCCCCTTACGGAATTACAGTTGGACCTAACGGCAATGTATTTGTTTGCGATTGGAGAAATAATGTCGTGTATGAGCTTTATATACCTACTTTTCTTACAGGTACAACACTCGGCTCCGACAGCCCGCAAACAGGAACAGCATTAAACGCTTCAATTGAACCATCTAATGCGACGGTTAGTTATCAGTGGTACACGAACACAGTTTCAAGTGCTACTTACGGTACGGCTATTCCGGGCGCCACATCGGCTAGCTACGACCCAACTGCGAGTGATGTCGGCAAATATTTATATGTAGTTGCAACGGCAACAGGTCTTTATGCTGGAAGTGCAAGTGCAGTTACTGCAAACGCAGTAACCGTTGGCAGTAACACTGCGCCGAACTACTACATCAGAAACTTTGCCGGGCAAGGGTCTCAGGGCTATAGTGGAGATGGCGGACCGGCGGCATCCGCCCTTCTTAATCAACCGAAGGGAGTTGCCGTCGACTCGTCAGGAAACCTGTATATTGCGGATTCAATAAATTTTGTCATACGCAAGGTAGATACATCTGACACAATTTCAACACTGCCAGTTAATTTTACTTACAAAAATTATCCTCATGCAATTGCCGTTGACCCGCAAGATAATTTGTATTTTATACCGACCAATTCCAATGAGATATATATGGGAAATTGGTTACCTGTGAATACCGGCAATCTTCTTAATAAGCCTAAAGGGTTCGCCTTTGACTTGGAAGGAAATATGTATATTGCGGATACCGGTAACAATGTCATACGCAAGGTGGATAAATCCGGGAAAATTACGACAATTGCCGGGGATGGTACACCAGGCTATGAGGGAGACGGAGGAGCGGCGATACAGGCTAAGCTTAATCAGCCTAGCGCAATTGCCTGTGACTCAAATGGAAATATATTTATTGCAGATACTAATAATTATGTCATTCGTAAGGTAGATGCATCTGAGAAAATTACGACAATTGCCGGAAACGGTACACAAGGCTATAGCGGCGACGGAACACCAGCGACACAGGCTAAGCTTTATGGCCCTACTGCTCTTATCTTTGACGCCACAGGAAATTTATATATTGCCGACAAGAGATTGCGCATGGTGGATCCAACGGGCAAGATTCACACAATTGCCGGGAATGGTTCAGGATATGGGCCGGAAGCGACCAAGTCTTCGGCAAATTTCTACAGCCTTGCCATTGATAAGAAAGGTAATATATATGCAGCCAGCTCAATCTATAGCACGGTATATACACTTTATATACCTACTTTCTTCACCGATGCAAAACTCGACTCCGACAGCCCGCAATCCGGAACACCGATAACTGCGACTGCGTTGCCGACTGACGTTACAGCGACATATCAATGGTACACGAATACAGTTTCAGGCACGACTTACGGTACGGCTATTCCGGGGGCCACATTGGCTTCCTACATTCCGAGTTCAGCCGATGTTGGCAAATATTTGTATGCCGTCGCGACAGGCACTGGAAGATACAGCGGGACTGCGAGTATCGCTGCTCCCAATGCAGTAACTGCTGGCCCTAATGCAAAACCGCCGACTTACTACATCCAAACAGTAGTCGGAGATCATACCTCGAAGTACGGCGGTGACGGAGGACCAGCTACATCTGCCCAAATATCTCTACCCGGCAACGTTACATTTGACTCTAAAGGAAATATGTATATCGCGGATTCCGGAAACAACGCAATACGCAAAGTGGACAAAACCGGAAATATTGCAACAGTGACAGGAGGACCGCTTGGTATATCCCGTTACTATGGGGACGAAATGGATGCGAGTGCGGGCAGATTTAATTTTCCTACGGAAGTTGCCTTCGACCCTTCTGGAAATCTGTATATTGCAGATTGGCAAAATCATGTCATACGTAAGGTGGATAAAACAACAAATATTCTCAATACAGTCGCAGGACTTGGTAAATACGATCAAGGTGGAAAAAATGGTTATCCAGGTTATAGCGGCGACTATGGTCAGGCTACATTCGCTAACCTTAATTATCCTTATGGAATGGTATTCGACGCTAAAGGAAACATGTACATTGCAGATGGCAGTAACCATGCCATACGTAAGGTGGATACATCGGGCGTTATTACAACAGTTGCAGGAGGTAGACAAGGATCCGGATATAGCGGCGACGACGGCGCTGCTACAGATGCTCGACTTTATAACCCTGAAGGGGTTGCGCTTGACTCGGCAGGGAATTTGTATATTGCAGACTATAGCAACAACAGAATACGCATGGTGAATGAAAAGACAGGTATTATTACAACCGTTGCAGGAAATGGTTTGAAAGGCTATAGTGGCGACGGGGGTAGCGCCGTATTTGCCCAGCTTACTAATCCTTCGTCCGTTGCCTTTGACTCGGCAGACAATATGTATATTGTAGATCAAGGAAACCATGCCATCCGCATGGTGAACAAAACAACAGGTGTTATTACAACAGTTGCAGGAAACGGTAAAGCAGGTTATAGCGGCGATGGAGATGTTGCTACATCTGCCAAGCTTAACCAACCTACCCGAATTTCTGT
The DNA here is from genome assembly GCF_056120505.1 of Paenibacillus sp. sgz302164. Taxonomy (NCBI): domain Bacteria; kingdom Bacillati; phylum Bacillota; class Bacilli; order Caryophanales; family Paenibacillaceae; genus Paenibacillus; species Paenibacillus sp. sgz302164. The sequence continues at coordinate 5,794 of NZ_JBVYOL010000011.1, forward strand.
TGGACCTGATGGCGGTATTTATATAGGTGATACGGGAAATAACGTAATACGTGCACTTTATTTGACTACTACCACTCCTGGTGGAGGTAATACTGGTGGAGGCAATACTGGTGGAGGTAATACTGGCGGAGGCAACACTGGTGGAGGCAATACTGGCGGAGGCAACACTGGTGGAGGCAACACTGGTGGAGGCAACACTGGTGGAGGCAATACTGGTGGAGGCAATACTGGTGGAGGCAACACTGGTGGAGGCAACACTGGTGGAGGCAATACTGGTGGAGGCAACACTGGTGGAGGCGACACTGGCGGAGGCAACACTGGCGGAGAAAACACTGGTGGCACTACTCCAACAACAATCAACGGTACCCTATCAGGTAAAGTTACTCAAAACAAAACAAGCGATGGTAGAACAAATACTTCTTTCGCAGTTGACTCAGCAAGTTTGACAGCTCAATTAAATAGTAGTGCAAACGGTTCAACATTCACGATCCCGTTCACACAAACATCAGACATTATGAGTGTACAACTTGGTGGACAGGATTTTAAAAATATGGAGGGCAAATCAGCAACGCTTGTTATCCAAACACCAGTTGCGTCATATTCCCTACCTGCTTCACAAATCAACATCAGTGCAGTTTCAAATGCTCTTGGCAAAAATGTAACTCTTTCAGACATCCATATAAATGTTTCAATTTCTAATGCTTCAAGCGAACAAGCTCAGCTTGTTTCAAATGCAGCTGCAAAAAACTATATGACTGTCTTGACAGCACCGGTAAACTTTGATATCTCTAGCACATACAATAGTCAAACAGTAGATATTAGCAAGTTTAGTTCCTTTGTTGAGCGTACGATTGCGCTTCCTGATGGTGTTGATCCTAGCAAGGTTAGTACAGGTGTTGTCATCGATCCAAACGGTGCAGTACGCCATGTTCCAACGACTGTAGCAACAATAGATGGCAAACACTTTGCAAAAATTAAAAGCTTAACAAACAGCACATATGCTGTTGTATCACACCCTGTTGCATTTAGCGACGTTGCAAACAACTGGGCAAAATCTTCAATCAATAATATGGGTTCTAAAATGGTTGTAGGCGGAGTTGGAAATAACTTGTACGACCCTAGCAAGGATATGACTCGTGCAGAATTTGCTGCTATTATCGTCAATGCACTTGGACTAAAACCATCTGCCAACACTTCTTCATTTGCTGATCATACAACAAATGATTGGTTTACAGGTTATGTACAAACAGCTTATGAGTATGGCGTTGTACAAGGCGTTGGACAAAACAAATACAACCCTAACGGAAACATTACACGGCAAGACGCAATGGTGATGATTGCAAGAGTGATGAACATTACAAAACTAAACGGAGATAGTAATGTTTCTTCCCTTGCGAAATTTGCTGACGCAAATGATATAGCAAACTATGCACAATCTGCTGTAGCCACTTGCGTAAATGCTGGTATTGTTAACGGAAAAACAAATTCAACAGTAGCACCAAATCAAAATATCACAAGAGCAGAGATTGCTGTTATTGTTGAAAGATTATTGAAAAAATCTAATTTGATAGATTAATTCCAATATAGAGTTTGAGTTTTAGAACACCGCCGATTGAGAGGTAGAACTCTCAATCGGCGGTGTTGCTATATTTTAAATTTGATATATATTTAGCTTTATGAGTTATGCAGTTAGTGGTAAATACTGGATATTATTAACGTCATCCGAAAGCCTGACGGGGAAGAACACTGAAATCGAAAAAGATTTGGAAGAAAATAAAATCTCCCTAGTGGATCTTATACATAGATTCAAAAAGGTCAGGGATACTAAAGTATTGGATTAGCATTTAGAAAGAAACATCCATGTAAGTACCACCTTAAAAGATAGTCATTGACATGGATGCTATAACTAGCCCGGATTCCAACATTATCTTGTTAAATGCACGCGATGAACACCCTTGCTGCCTCCTGGTGCCGTTCCTATATATAAATATCCGTTATGGCTTGCAGCCGTAGTTATGCCATTTAGCGAACCATCCGGATCATGCCAGCTTCCGATAAGCTCACCCTGCGGGCCGAGCTCCGCGACAAGCCCATGCTTCGCCGGTGCGCTTGCGCCGCTAAGCAGCGACTCCGGCAATTTGGCCATGAAACCGGCCAACCACGGGCTGCGATGCATCTGATCAGCAAAAGAAAGGCGAGTCGTGAAGATCCCGACCCAGAAATGACCTTGCTCATCACGAGTAATGTTGTCTGGAAAGCCTGCGAGATTGTCCGCAAAAATATCCGATGTCCCCTTCTTTGGACCCTTAAGCCAGTATCTGGTCAACTGATAATGATACGATTCCGCCACAAGCACGAAATCTTCATCCGCAGATAAGGCAACCCCGTTTGCAAAATAGAGGCCTTCTAGCAAGACGGTCGTCTGTTTGGTCATTGGATCGTACTTCAGCAAGCGTCCATGCGGCTTGTTCTCGGCAATTTCTCTGAATGTCACACGTCCATAGTTCGAGGTATCCGAAAAATAAATGGAGCCGTCCCGGGCAATATCAAGCTCGTTAGCTAAATAGATCGGCTTGCCGTCCACTTGATCAGCCAATACCTCTATGCTCCCGGTTGAGTTTATAGACAGCAGTCCCCTCTTGATATCCGTAACGATCAAATCGCCTTTGGCATCGAATTTAAGGCCATTAGGCGTTCCTTTGGTATCTGCAAACACCTGGGCCTTTTGTGGATTGCCTTCTGCATCGAAAGGAACCTTGTAAATTTTTCCGTCCGAATCTCCTGTATATAGCTGGCCATCTTTATCAAATGTTATGAATTCCGGGAATTGTGGAGCATCTGTGACTAGCTGAGCAGCGCTAAGTTTGTTGTTCTGTTTCCATGGGCCTGCTTCTTGAAAAGAGGGAGCCGTCGGCGCCAGCCATTTTACCGGTTCGATAGGTGAAGGAACTAGTAAGAAAACGATGACTCCAAGAAGGAGCACCGCAAGCAGCGATAGCCCTGCTCTGCGCACTTTACGTGTTGAGCGTTTAGGGCGATTCACGCCTTCAGTAGATTTAACGGAACGAACTTGTGCATTTGGCATTAGAGTGCCTCCTATGTCTTTTAAGTGAGATTTAAATTTGGACTACGATTTTCCCAAAATATTGCTTCCCTTCAGCCAAGAGCGCGAAGGCTTCTCCAATTCGCTCCAGAGGGAATACACGGTCGATGACGGGATGTAAGCGATGATGGACAATCGCTCGATTCATCTTTTCAAAGTGATTCCGGTTGCCGACTTGACTGCCGCGAATAGTTGCTGCTTTCTGCAAGATGCCCGTGACATCATATTCCGGAATGGTCAAGCCCGATAAGAACCCGACCATGCTCAAGGTCCCTCCAATGCGAAGTGCATTTATGGATTTGACCATCGTTGCCGCTCCTCCAACATCCAGAACATGATCGACGCCGCCAGTCATCTCTAACACGGCTTGATCCCAATCGGGAACTTCCGAATAGTTGATCGTTTGCCAGGCACCGAGAGCTTTTGCTCGTACCAGCTTGTCGTTGCTGCTCGATGTAATGATCGCTCGTGCACCGGCCATAAGAGAGAATTGAAGCCCGAAGATGGAAACACCGCCTGTTCCTTGCAACAGCACGGTATCACCCGCGTGCAATCCACCGTATTCGATTAGCATGCTCCATGCGGTTAATGCCGCGATCGGTAAGGTGGCAGCCTCCTCCCAAGTGAGGTGATCGGGAATATGAACGATTCCGTCTTCATGTAGAACGACATACTCGGCCGCCACTCCGTTCAACGGACCTCCTAGACTGTCTCTTAATACTTCTGCTCTTGGACTGCCAGCCATGAATCGCTGTTGCAAATTACCCGCTACTCGATTTCCCACCTGAAACCTTGTTACTCCTTGGCCAACGGCTACAATTTCTCCCGCTCCGTCTGATAATGGAATGAAAGGAAATTTAATTTCAATCGGCATTAATCCGCTAAGGATCACTAGATCCCGGTAATTGAGAGAAGCTGCCCTCATGCGGATCAGCACCTCATGGGGGCCTGGCGTTGGTATGTCGAGTTCCGTTAAGTTTAATTCCTCAAAGCCGAAGCCGTTTGTCAGTTGTATAGCTTTCATTGAATTGTCCTCCCAGCAAGATCAGATTGATTACCTGCATTCTTATAATTATTATTATTGCCGGATCCTCCGCGCGGACGAAGCATGCCTCCAACAAGTCGAAGACCTTGCTTGCGTGTTATGAATCGCGATAACTGCGCCCCGATATAATTCTGCACACCCGGAACGACGTATATTTTCCCTTCCTTCAACGCGCGAAGTGCAACCTCTACGACTCTTTCCGGCGTATCTTTCTTTCCGACAGAGGCTTCTTCCGTTCCTACAACATTAAAGAAGCTGGTGTCCGTCGAACCAGGGCAAAGTACGAAGAATTTCACGCCGCGGTCGCGATTTTCCCACCATAATGCTTGAGTAAACGACAAGACAAAAGCTTTCGTCGCCCCATATACGGCCATAAAGGGAAGCGGTTGAAATCCGGCGGTTGAAGCCACATTAATAACTGCTCCTGAGTTTTTGCGCAACATGTTTGGCAAGAACAAGTGCGTCATATCTACAACAGCAGCGACATTGAGCATAACTTCTTCATGTTGACGCTCACCTGACACTTGCTCGAACAAACCATGTGTAGCAAAGCCTGCATTATTGATTAGCAGTTCGATATCCACTTTCAAAAGTTCACATTGCCGATATAACTCGCTGGGTGCGCCCTCTTTCGCAAGATCCATAGAGATAACCTCGGCTTTGATGCCATACTTCTTTCTAAGCTCATCTGCCAGGCTCTCAAGTTTACTCGTTGATCGAGCCACGAGTACCAAGTGACTGCCTTGTTTGGCTAGTTGTCTTGCGAATTGCTCTCCAATACCGGAAGAAGCTCCAGTGACGAGCGCCCATTTTCCTTGAATTTTCATAGTGCTACTCTCCTTTTAGATACTATGTTATAATAATGAAACGATGTTACCATGTAGTTAAAGGAATCCTCAGTTCCCCAAAAAAATAAGAGTCACCACATGATTGGTAACAGTGTTTCTAATTAATATCATTGTAACTACGCTTTTTAAGAAAGTCAATACGATCTTAGAAACATCCCATGTCTCATTGACAACTACCCATCAACTGTATAAAATTTTTGATAAGAAATTAAGAAACTTTGTTTCCTAACGAAAACATGATAACTGAAGGAAGATGATTATGAGCGACCAGGATAACTCTGTTCATACAAACACACGAGTGCTGAAAACCTACCAAGAGGCTCGCTTACAAAATATTGAAAATCTCCGCAAACTTGTTGTTGATGCCGCGGCAACGCTCTTGCAAGAAGAGGGTCCAGAAGCCGTTACGGTGCGTAAAGTAGCGCAGAAAATGGATTGCTCGACAAAAATCATTTATAGCTTATTTGTCAATAAAGAGGGCTTGGCTCAGCAGTTGTATCTGGAAGGTTGTAAGCTTCTCGCTAACGAATTCGAGGGGACGCCGCAAGCAGCTGATCCGGCGCAGCATTTGCTGAATCTAGGTGAAACCTTCTGGCAATTCGGGCAGCGTTACTCCAGCTATTATAAGCTGATGTTCGGAGGAGCCTTCGCAGATTTCAAACCGGACGAGGAAAGTATGCATGGCACCGTAACAGCCATGCGGCAATTATTGACCGTGGTCAGCAATGCGCAAGAGCAAGGGTTGATTCCCGGCCAGTATGACACGGAATCCGTTGTACGTATCGTCTGGGCCTCACTCCATGGCGTTATTCATCTTTACATGGGTGGACACTTAGGAAATGTACAATCGGCCCATGCGGTATACAAACAAACGTTGTCTTTACTTTCCAGATCATTGTTGCCAGATCATAGCGCCTAATGCGGGATCCTGCTCCGGTTGACAAGTCACACACTGCACAAAATTTTCTGTAAATATCTGCTCCAGTAAACCAGACTCTACATGATTATGTTTGCGACTTAATTGTGCAGCCTGAACGATAATTTAAAAGACTTTTGCGAACTGAGGGTATATGCTTTGTAAAAAGTACTTCAAAACTTATTTGTCTCCCAACAGAATTCGATTCAAGGCTAAGCATCGAAAAGTTGAAAAACGGGACGAAGCAGGTATGACGACTGCTCCGTCCCGTTTCTGTATATATGATTACCTGGATAACTTCGCATTCGCCCAATCGGCATGATCGTTGTTTATTCCGTCTCCTGCGTCGGTTACAGTTAGCACCAATTGATTTACACCTGCTACACTAACATCAACGGATTTCGTTGCACTCGTTGGAGTCATCGTCTGGCGTTGCCGTCCGCCCATACTTGGAAGACTACGGTCGCATTTGAACTTACCTCATCATCAACGCCTATAAACGATTGGAACCATGTGTATTGTCCGTTCAGTTTTAATGTCTTTCCGTCCACGCTCTTATCCTTTTGCACGGTACCAAAGCCCGCTGTCGCAGATACCCAGGTAAGATCGCTCAAATAAACCTGCGGTGTGACCGGTGTCGTTACAGTTACCGCATTGCTTGCAGGCGACATGTTTCTGGTCGAAGTTGTACTGCTTACTCCATTTTGAACTTGCCCGACAAAACGTGTAAGGATATCGTAGGTACCGGACACACCGTTAAATGTGATGCTGGCCGTACTTGTTTGACCTAATACGCCTAATACCGCTATTGACACAATAGTGAGAACCCGCTCAGATTTCTTTAGCTTTCATCCATCTCCATTATTGAGTATTACGGCACTACACCGCCTTCACGCAACCATTTATTGGATTTATAACCATCAATGGATTATATTACCATTTCAACTCGACTATTCGCACTTTCAATAACCGGAACAAATAATGTTGACGTAGTCCACTAAATAAACTATATTAATTGTTGACTAAGTCCACTAAAAAGGAGGACCGCCATGAACCTTAATGAAAATATTATTGCAGATATACGAAAATTCAACCGGTTTTACACGAATATACTCGGTGTTTTGGATATGCATGTGTTGGATACCGGATATTCTTTAACAGAGGCTCGGGTAATTTTAGAGATTGGTTTCGTGGAGCCGTGTATAGCAAACAATTTGGTTGAAAAACTGGAAATTGATCGCAGCTACATGAGCAGAATTATTGCCAAGCTTAGTAAAGACGGACTCCTTATTAAGGAAAATTCACCCTTAGACAGCAGGACGAGTCTGATTCGATTGACCCCCAAAGGAACCGATCTATTTAAGCAGCTGAATGAAAGATCAGATGAGCAAATAGTGAGATTAATGCAAGGTTTATCACAAAGAGAAATTAAAGATATACATGCTTCCATGTTGTTTATTCAGAAAAAATTGGATAGGTTGGAGAGGATAGAGGATGATTCGATTTGATAATGATTATGCAGAGGGTGCTCATAAGCGAATTTTGCAACGTTTATGGGAAACCAATGAAGAGCAGACACCTGGATATGGTACGGATGAATACTGTGAAAAAGCCAGGACTTATATTAGAAAAGCGTGTGGTGCAGAGAATGCAGATATACACTTTTTAGTTGGAGGAACACAAACGAATACGACTATTATCGCTTCCATATTGCGCCCACACCAAGGTGCGGTTGCAGCAATTACGGGTCATATAGCTGTACATGAAACGGGAGCAATTGAGTCTACCGGACATAAAGTGATTACTTTACCGAGTGAGGATGGAAAAATTCAAGCTGGACAGGTAAAAGAAATTTATGACGCTCATTGGAATGATGTCACTCATGAGCATACGGTACAGCCAGGCTTGGTTTACATTTCAAACCCTACCGAGAATGGAACGACTTATAGTAAATCCGAATTGGAGCAATTAAGCAAAATTTGTCGGGAATGCGGTTTGCCATTGGTTATGGATGGCGCAAGATTAGGTTATGGTCTAGTTTCAAAAGACAGCGATTTATCCTTGGCAGATATAGCCAGACTTTGTGATGTGTTCTATATCGGGGGAACAAAAATTGGATTATTGTTTGGGGAAGCAGTAGTCATTATAAACGATGATCTTAAAAGAGATTTTCGGTATTTGATCAAGCAAAAGGGAGGATTACTGGCTAAGGGAAGATTATTGGGGATTCAGTTTGAAACCTTGTTTGAAGATGGCTTATATTATGAAATTTCTAACCATGCCGTAGAAATGGCGATGATGATTCGAGAGGCATTTGTTGAAAAGGGTTTTTCATTCCGATATGATTCCAAAACAAATCAACAGTTTCCCATTTTGCCGAATGATATGTTAAAGGAATTGGCCAAAAAGTATTCTTTTTCCATTTGGGAAAAATTCAACGATAACCACAGTGTCGTGAGATTCTGTACCAGTTGGGCTACAAAAAAGGAAAATGTCGAAAAGCTGGTAGGGGATATTAAGGCATTATAATAGGTGATTGGTGACGTACGCCATCTCTTGACCAAAGTAAGGAGGAACCATTAGATGACAACGAAAAATCCCGAATGGCAAATCACGAAACCAAAGAAATCAGTAATAGAGTGGCTGCTTGATGCGGACCCTTCGATCCGTTGGCAGGTGATGCGTGACCTAACCGAAGAGCCCGATGGCATTGTTGCCGCAGAGCGGTCGCGGATTGCTTCGGAAGGTTGGGGCGCCCGGGTTCTCGACCTGCAATCTTCCGAGGGCAACTGGGGTTGACGCCGACGCTCGGAACTGGCTTTGCACGAGCTACACTTTGCTGCTTTTAAAGGACATGGGTTTGGATCCGTCGGGTGAGGACGCCCGCAGATTGATCGGCCTCGTGCGTGACCACATCACCTGGCCGCGGCAAATGGGTGGCCGACCCTACTTCGATGGCGAGACCGAACCCTGTGTCAATGGTTGGATTCTTGGAGTGGGGGCCTACTTCGGAGAGGCAAGCGATCGGCTAGTTGATCGACTCCTCGGTGAGCAGCTTGAGGACGGAGGCTGGAATTGCGACGCACCTCAAAGTCGACGTTCCTCGTTCCACAGCACCATCTGTGTCCTGGAAGGACTATTAGAATACGAGAAGGCTAAGGGTGAAACTGCTGTGGTGACCGAAGCCCGTGTCCGGGCACAAGAGTACCTTCTGGAGCGTCGCATGTTGAGGTCCCTATCATCAGGCGAGGTGATCGATCCAAATTGGACACGTTTCTCGTTCCCGACCACGTGGCATTACGACGTGCTGCGAGGTCTGGATTACTTACGCAGTGCCGGTGTCGAACCCGATGAACGGGTCACCGAGGCCGTCGGTCTGGTGGCGAAGAAACAAGACCAAGACGGGAAATGGCCGCTCGAGAACTCTCATCCTGATCGAGTTCACTTCGACATGGAAGATGTGGAAGGCGAGCCTAGCCGCTGGAACACTCTCCGCGCCTTACGAGTACTAGACTGGTATTCAACACGGCACTAGAGAATACGAGACTAGGGTATCCTTGATGAAGTTAGAGGATTATGCTAACGGATACAATAGTGAAATAACTACAACTGGAGCAGGCGCCGCGGCGACCTGCTCCAGATCGTTGAAGTGATGGGAGGTTTGTTGAATAACTTCACGAATTCCCAAGATATAGGATAAGAAATTAAGGAACCATTAAAAAAGTAGGTGGTCATAATTTTAGAGAAGTTGTATGGAAAAAACTTAATGGATTCATTATATTAAATTGTTATTGTTTCTCTTAGGTGAACCGCTGTCCCCGTCTGCCAATTCGACAAGCCTCTGGATGCCTTCTCTCAATAGCTGCTCATTCAGATAGGAATAGCTGAGGCGTATCCATGATTTGTACTCCTTGAGCGGATCGCAAATCGCTCCGGGCACAAAGGTGATTGATTGCTTGATGCATGTACTGAGTAAACGTTCAATCTCCACCGTTTCCGGAAGCTTCACCCATAAGTTGAATCCGCCTGCAGGGGAGTTCCACTGCCAGTCGGTAGTGGATAATTCCTGTTCTACGATATCCTTGCGGACCGCAAGCGCAATGCGAAGCTTCTCCATATGCTGCTGCAGCCGCTCGGAGAAAAAATAATGCAGAAAAATTTTCTGATTCACCAAAGGCGTCCCGCTGTCCGACAACAATTTGGCTTTTATCAGGTAGTTCATGATGGAAGGGCGGCACGCAGCGATGGCGATGCCGAGGCCGGGAGCGATATATTTGCTGAAGCTGCGAAGATAAATGACCCATCCTGCCGTATCGTAAGCAAAAAGAGGCAGTGGGGGCTCTTCGCCAAAATAAATGTCGCGGTAAGGATCGTCCTCTAATAGCAGACATTGATACCGCTCGGCAAGCTCAACGAGCCTTTTCCTTTGTTCGGCGGGTACGATATAGCCTGTTGGACTTTGAAAGGTGGGATTTAGATAAAACAGCCGCGGCTTGTAGGCTTGCATCAGCTTCTCTACCTGCTCCAGATCGTAGCCGTACGGGTGGATCTCGACCGGAACGATAGCTGCGCCTTGTCTTCTGAAAATATCAATCGCCGTGCTGTAGGTAGGACGCTCCAACATAACGGCATCTCTCGGCTTGACCAGTGCTCTGGCAACCAAATCCATGGCCTCCTGCGATCCGCAAGTGATCAACAATTCGTCTGCAGACAAGTGAAACCTATGGCAATCGGTAAAGTAACGGCACAACGCATCCCGCAGCTCCTGGTCTCCTTGCGCGGTAAAGTAGGTGCCGAGCATTTTGGGATACAAATCGAACACTTGCTTCACATATTCCGAAAAATAAAGATTGGGGAGCAGGTTCGGGTCAAGCAGCGATCTCGACAGTACATATTCAGCCTGCACCTGATGGATTTCAGAAAGATGGCTTTCATGTACGTAAGCGGAAATGATCGGATTATTCAGCGAATCTACAGGAAGACTGCTGTCCGGTCTCACATAATAGCCGGATTTGTCCTTTGCTTCGACGATCCGATTCTCCTTCAGCAGCTGATAAGCTTTAAAGACCGTCAGTCGATGCACATTGAATTCCATCGCCAGCGAGCGGATGGAGGGAAGCTTTTCATGCGGCTTCCATTCTCCGCGACGGATCCGATCCAGAATATAGTCATAGATTTGTTCAAACAGTTTGCCTGCATATCCGCTTGAAAGAACTGTTTTTTTCATATGTTTTGCCCCCAAGCCCATTAACCCGAAATACGCACTTGCGCGTGTGTCTCAATTATACAGGAAATTCCCGCCTTCTGTTCTGGTCCACTCGATCTGTTCTATTCACCTTCGTTTATGATGGAAAATAAGGAGGCTGATCAATTCTGCCGGAAAATCCACATAGCTCATGAAAGAAGGTTTTAGGAATGAACAGAAACACTTTACTAACGGGTATCGCCTATTGTTTGATTCCTGTGTTGGCGTGGGGAGGCATGTTTCCCGTCATGCAAGTTGCTTTGAAGGTTCTCGATCCGTTCTATTTCACAACGATTCGCTACATATGTGCTGGCCTCATTCTTCTGGGAATGCTGATCGTTTTCGAAGGGAAGAACGTGCTCCGATTGGAGGGGAAATCGTGGAAGTTATTGTTTTTTGGCGCTGCAGGGTTTTCGGGCTTCGGTTTTCTTACCTTTGTCGGACAACAGCTCAGCGGACCGTCAGGCGCAATCATTGCCTCCGTTATCATGGCGTTAATGCCACTAGTGACGACGTGCGTAAATTGGGCTATGAATAAAAGTAAACCCAAGCTGTCTACTTTTATTTCAATTTTCATTGCGCTTTCAGGCGCACTGCTAGTCATAACAAATGGAGATCCCTCCCTAATCGTTCAAACCAAAGAGCATATTGGCGCCAGTCTGTTGATTATGCTCGGTGCTCTATGCTGGGTCATTTATACGATGGGTGGCAGTCAATTTGCAGGCTGGTCGCCGCTTCGCTACACCGCTTTGACAACGTGCTTCGGATCCTTGATGAATATTGTAATCGTGCTGTCGGCAACGGTTTTCGGAGCCTTGACGATGCCAAGCGTGGAGAGGATCGGAAGCACAGGGTCGGAACTGCTGTATATGATCTTGATCGCAGGCGTACTTGCCGTGTTCACGTGGAACGTCGGCAATAAAATTTTGAAGCCGGAGAACGGCATGCTATTTATGAACATCGTCCCTGTTACGACAGTCACGATCAGTGCCCTCCAGGGCGTTGAAGTCGGAAGGTTGCAGTTTGCAGGGACCTTCATCGTGATCATCGCGCTGGTGATGAATAATTTGATTCAGAGACAAAGGAAAAAAGCAGGTGAATATGCAAAATGACCATTCTTGAGCATTATCGGAAAGTACTGAACGGAGAATTGGAGCAGTCTCCCGTTGAGCGCCTTATGGGACTGAAGCTAATTAGCGTAGAAGATGGCGAGGCTGCGTATGAAATGCAGGCTTCGGAACAACACGCGAATCCGCAAGGCACATGCAACGGCGGCATCATCGGCATTCTCGCTGACATGGCCATGGGCATTGCCTACGGCTCTACCTTGCAAAAAGACGAAACCTTCACCACGATCGAGATGAAAGTAAACTTTTTTAGACCTGTGTGGAACGCCAAAATAAAAGCCCATGCTGCGCTGTATAAGCGGGGACAAACCATCGGGTTCATCCAATGCAATATTACTGACGAGAACGGTAAACTCATCGCTCATGCCTCAAGCACTTGTATGACATTAAGGGGCGATAAGGCGCAAGGCAGGTAGGCCCGCAGGACATGCCCATGAAACGAGCGGCGATGGCTGCTTATGAAATTAGAATATTTTTGAATATATAAAAAGGTCCAGCATGAAGGGAGAGATATTTTGGAGAAATGTAAAGGAATTGCAATTGTTGAAATGATATTTGATAATAAAGATGACTACGAACGCAAAGATTATCCTTTCTTGGTCATAGGGAAACTTATACCGAAATTTTCTTATACTATTCCGGAGGAAAATGCTTGGGGCATATAAGATTAAGAACAAGCGAAGAATCTTATTTTGCTTCTATCGACAGACTTATTGTATTAGAAAATAGCAGAGGAAAAGGAATAGGAACCGCCTTGCTAAACAAGGCAAAGGAATGGGCACAATTACGACGCGGCTACCAGCATAATTAGGCAGCCGCGTTGTGCTAACGAGCAGTTTAGCTTGAAAGAAGATACGAGGATTATGCTAATATTACATTAATATGGTATTGGTTGTGAGAAGAGGAGACGAAATTGATGGAGACCATTAGTGATAGGCTAAAAGAAATACAGCAACACATTGACGAAATGAATATCGGTGATTTTTATGTAATTAGTACCGACCATGCAGGGAATGTTGTTCTGGCAGGCAGCTTTGATTTTAGCTATTATCACAATATCGAGATTAACTTCCACGAAGTTTCGTTTATCTCTTGTCCGCTTAATCTGTTTATGATTGATACAATTCGTTTAGCAACCGTGGAAGAATCCAAACAACTTGGCGATTGGTCATACGGGTATCACGAAGGGATTGTCATATGTCTTGAGGATAAGGTCTATAAGCACAAGTTTTTTCTTGTTTCCTCAGATGTTACCTATGTAAAAAGAACGGTCTATTATTATAAGAGGAACGACCTAAAGCAAGATGAGACAATAGCTAATTGGGTTCGATGAATGGTTAAGGGACGGGCAGTTATCTTCAATAAATCGTGTTAAAATATGGATGTAGATGCGTTCACCAAAGCAAGAATTTATTTGAGGGTGAAGAAGTGAAGATACCCACTTTTTTATATTTTATGGATCAATATCGTGATGTGCTACAGTTGTCAGATACAGATCTAATTAAGTTATTTGGTGAGTTGGAATCAGACGAAAATAAAAAGAAGCTTCTTAACGAAGTTTTAGTGATTGAGAAAAATCTGAGGATGGAAGATTGGGAAATGGAGAAGTCTGCTTCCCATTTATGTAGTAAATACAGCAAAAGACGCATTAAAAGGATAATTCAATTAATACAGAACGAACTTTGATTTGACAAGACAAATTAATCAAAGATTAATTACTTTTTAAAACCAATGGGAGACACGGTAGTTCATTAAAACAATATAACAGGGCTACCGGCATGAATCGGAAGCCTAGTTATGGGCAGGATCGCTTAATCACTTCGGCGAATCAATTGAATTATTACTAAAGAAGGTATGAGGATAATTACACTTTCAAGAATGGAATAGAATTAAGAAAAGACCAGTTGGAATCTACACTTTTAGAGCTAGAAATTTTGAGAATATGGGCACAATCTAATCTTAGGAATAATGATTTGGAATATATGGTCACTAGAATTGATTTGCTTACTAAAGAATTACCATTTGCCTTTAAAACAGAAGGTACCATTTTATGGATCGGATAGCTTCATGCCTTTCAAGGTTTCTATTATAAAATTTTGGATGAGTTTAGTTACCCATTCTAACGGGAGACGATAGTGAAATAACTACAACTGGAGCAGGCGCCGCGGCGACTGCTCCTGAGCGTTGAAGTGATGGGAGGTTTGTTGAATTACTTCACGAATTCCTAAGTGGTCTTGAAAGGGATTTCGGATTAGATCATTACAGAACATTATTTGAGAAAGTGAACAGAGGGTGCGATAAAGAAAAATGCCAGTGAGGTGTGTATGAAGAAAACCCTTTTAGTTAATGTCAGTTACTATGTCGAAATAGATGAAGATGTATATGAACTTTCCAAAGGAATCGAAAATCAATTGTGCGAGAATCGAACATTAGAGTCTGCTGGCGAGAAAGTGTTCCTAAAATGGAACCAATCTTCATTCAAGGTTTTGAATCCAGATATTATGAATTGCGGTAGATGCGCGAATTGTGGTTGTTGGACAACAGACATGGAAAAAAACAATTCAATTTTTGGATTAGACAGCGGAGCGGTTCACAATAATAAATTACTATGTGATGAATGCTTGCCTCCCGACCATAGGTGGGCTTTTTGATTAACCTCATATCCTGAAAACTGTAACGGATACGATAGTGATGGAGCTCCTTTTTTAATTGAAGTAATGGGAGTTTAATGCAATTCACATGTAGTATGGAAATACAGTAACTTCAACTCAGGGGATGATAGCTTGTTACCTGCTCTTTTAGATAAAGAAATACCCTTTAAGAATGAAAACTGTCGTTTAAGAATTACATATTTTCATGGAGACTATTTAATTACAGTTAGTCAATACAACGATGATAATCAGTTGTTGAAAACGAAGCTATTTCTTCACTTTGGGCACCGCAATACAAGTTTTAGGGAAGTATTTTACGCATATCGACATGACGGATTCAATGAGGTGGCAGAAATATTCCGAGATCTTGCATTCCGACTTTATGGTGAAGGGAACTGGTCAAATAACGATAGGAAACGTAGAGGATTGACCCCAATTTCCATTAAGCATCTCCATTGTGACTAACGGATACTATAGTACAATCACTGCAGGTTGCCAGCAAGATAGGCAGCCTATTAAGGAGCTTAGAATTTATGAAAAGTCGATTAGAACAAGACATAATATCAACGGCAGAAAGCTTTACAAATAATTTTTCTGATAAAGGACATTTTGATTTTAGTGTGCAAAGTCTACGAAAAATAGACGATATTCTAGAAGAGTTACGTGAGTATAAATTAGATAATGATGAACTGGATTCAGTTTCTTCTATGGCTGGAAGTTACATTTTCGAAGTGGCAAGAAGGAATTATGGCGGCCAGTACTTTTGGGCACAAGATAGAGACCAACCTGTTTTAGTTACTGGCGAGCCGGAATATTCAATCTCAATATTTGCATTCGATAAAGTAAGATGCAGAATTAAGAATGGTAAAGAAGATGAGATATCATATTATTTTGATGGCTATATCGAGGCAATTGAAAAAGGTAAGAAAACAGGATACTGTGCTACAATTGTTTAGAGCTTAGTAGATGAATACTAACGGGTAGCATAGCGTAACAAACGACATTGTTGTGGGCATAAGATATTGTGGGGTTCTTTGGAAGTCAGATCCAGGTTATCATAAGGTGGTAATTATGAAGTCAACAAAGATTAAATTAGCACTCCTTAGTTTTTTCATGATTATTTCCATTGCTTATTCTGTGAACATTATAAAATTATTCAAAGATACAAGTCATATTGATTCTAGTCCGGAAGCTTCAATTGAACAATATTTGAGATCCAATACCAATGAATATAAGATTATAAGTGTTAATTTAAAAGAAAGAAATTTTAGAAATCGTATCTATTTGGTTGAATGCGATTGTAATTTTAAAAACGAAGAGGACAGAGGTATCCAAAGATATAATTTCTATTTAATAGATGATTTAGGTTGGATTGTAGATAAACTCGAGATGACAAAAAATTAAAGCAGTTAAGCGGACCTTTTTAAGCGCTTACAACTGATCGATTGCTAAGCTTGTCGGCGAAACAGAATAATTTTTAGAGACATGTTGCGTGCCCAGCGAATCGAACTGCTCAAAAGTGTGCAGCCGATCATGAAGCGGCTTGGCTAAACAAAAAACCTGCGAAAGTGCAGGCTTTTTCGGAAAAAGCGGTTCGTTTTTGAGAAAAGCCTGCAAATGTGCAGGAATTTTCGACTCAAACGGGCCTAGGCTCATCTGGACACCAAAAAGCCCGCGCAATTGCAGGAATTTTACTTTGCAAGTGCCTTACAGAGCAAAAAGATGTATTTTTGCAGGCTTTCTCCGCGCAGCCAGGCAATCGTGCTCCTATAACGGGTGATTCTCTCTACGCTGTTAAGCAGGTGTTTGGATGACTCATGCGCCATATTGTCCGAAGTGCGAAAGTTACTATAAGTATTATAAAACTTTTCCCATTTATTGGGGTATATATTGTGTAGCCAGCAATCATTAGGGGTATGCCACAGATTTTAAGCAGATGATCTGATAGCAAGTAACGGAGGTGCAGCAAACGATGCGAAAAAAATTGGCGTTAGCTTTAACAATCAGCTGTTTTCTGTGTACGAGTGGCGAATGGAGGGCGAACGTTGCCTATGCGGAATCCACCGTCTTAGATCTTCCTCATCCAGGTGAGGATACGATTACTATACTGGAAGATAGCCCCTTATATGATGATCAACGGAAAGAGATAGGACTGCTAGGGCCACAGACGGTGAAAATTCTTAAGACGAGGGAGGTTCGATGGGGGCATGGCGAAGGCTACAGAAGACCCATTTACTTAATCCCCACATGGCTTGGCGATCGGTGGATTGCTCCCAACCGGGCTTTGCTGGGGAATCCGCAGCCGTTGGCGACGAAACTAGATCTCAGCCGGGTCGAACGGCTCTATAACGATCCTTTGCTGTCAGAGCCAACCGGCGGGCAATTGGCGCCTCAAATTGTAACAACGAAAGCGAAATGGGATGAACATTATTTGATCGAAACAAGGTCCGGGGACAAATGGGTTCGTCCTACGTATCCTTTTTTAGAAGGGGTAAGAGAGGTTCAGGAGGAAGTGGAACTGTTGAATCTCACGCCGCTGATGCGATATCCTTATGGTTTGGAAACAGGCTCCAGTCTATCAGCGCAAACTGTAGAGGTCAAAGAAGTATGGCGCGAGTGGCATCGAATCGATTCCTGGCTAGGGCCTGTCTGGTTTAAGCTGTACGAGGCGGATGCGGTGGATGCGCACCACAATCTTGAAGTCAACTTTGGTTACAGGTACATAGATGAAAAAGATCCTAAGCTGACACATATGACTGTAGACATAAAGCTTGGACCGAAGTGGCGTGCGGTGAAGGAAGCTATGAGCGTCGATTTCAAGATCAATTTTTATAATGGAAAGGGAGAGCGAGTTGCTACCTCCAGAACAGGTGGCGCTGAGCTAAACGGCGCTGATTCGAAATCAGTGGATATATTGGTGGATGGCAGTTTGAATCAAGGGTATGTTTACGCAACGATACAGATCACTAGAATGTCCGATAAAAAAGACCCTGAACTTGATGCTTCTACAGCGATGGACATCGCCGATCCTGCGCAGCCGAAATTACGGATTGGAAATGTAAGCGTGAGACAGGACGGAGAATTCAGCATCGTCAATGGGCAGTATGAGCTTGATGCGAAGGGAGCGAATCAAGTGAAAGGACGAATCACCTTCACAGATCAGAAGGGTCAATTGATGGGGACGGTGCCGCTTGAACTGATTACCGATGCTGCTAATCCCGGTAAAGGGACGCCTTTTACATTCGAATGTGTCATCTCCGGAAGTTTGAAACACTACGCAAACGTTAAGCTCGAAGTCGATTCGATTGCTTCGCTGAAATAATAATTTGGATACCGATGTCATTGTGCATGCAATTAGGAGGGGAATAATTTGGATAAAAGAAAGCTAACGTTGTTTATCCTTATTATTTGTATTGTTTTGCTAAATGTGTTTGCAAGCTTCCGATGGAATTACAACAACTATGAAGGTGACATGAAATACAAAACAGATCGTTGGACTAATAAAGTTTGGGTTGAATTTTATCCGCCTCTTGCTATAACAAATGGGATAGAAGTTCCACTAATTAATACTACAAAGTTTGATTCATACACTCAATTAGAAGCACATGTAAAGAAAAATGCCGTTTCCGGTTATTTGGTGAGTGAATGGCTCGAGAGAATGAAATTAACTTACTTGTATTATGGGATCAACTCATTTCTAATATTTAATATACTGCTATTAATAGCAATGATCATAAGAACAAGAAAGAGTCTCGCGAATGCCAAGAGGCGATGGAATTGAATCTCTAACACTTCTGTCCTGTCCAAATATTTAGGAAGTTAACCCAACCAAAATATTTCCTTTTGTCGTATAAGTCTTGAGATACGATCATGAGCATGAAATTGGGAACGGTATAATCGGAATGCCTGCAGATTCTTTCTTTGCTCCAATGCCGATAAGGAAAGGGCGCGTACATTTCGAGTATTTAATCTTACTGGCGGCACAAAGGCTCCCTTAAATGACGGCCATTTCGGAAAGTGGATCAAGTAGCTAAGGATAAGAGGTTTCATTCTCGTACGCCGGAGTGCGTCCATTAGGAAAATTCTGGCTGCCCGATGGTCTGGATGTGTATCATCTGCTCGATTTACAATGATCGTTTTAGGTTTTACTTTTTTAAGAATTCCCGTAAATAAAGAAATAGCTGTTTTTCTTGTATAAGGTGCATTTCTATGAAAGGAAAATGAATATCTGGCACGGTCCCATAACGTAACAGGAGAGCGAAACACTTGGTTTTCATTTGTACTTTTAGCTATAGGGAGTGAATGAGCATCTGGAAACCCGAAAAAGTATAACCTATTTGATGGAACGCCTAAAAATGCTTCCGCTCTAAGAGCTTCCAAATGCCGAATGCGCCCAAGTCTGCGAAAAGAGGCCGGAATAGGTGGTGCATGAAGGAAATTTCGGATGGAATCTGTGTTTGCATCGCCATTGGTTAAATAAACAATGTGGACTGGTTTGCCGGATCGGATGGCTTTTTGAATGACTCCTCCGGAGGATAGAACATCATCATCGGGATGTGGTGCAACAATCAAAATGGGACCCCGCAAATCCTTAAACGTAATAGGCGTCATAGGCTACGAATCGTCTCCTTCATCAAAGTAGTGGTAAGCTATTCATGATAATCGTATTCGTCAATCGTCTTTGTGTGTAACATTTTAACCAAAATAAATATGAATCATCATTTGTCCGGTCATATCGGTTTCCGAAAGCATAAGCTATGCAAGCAGAACTGAAAATCGCGGAAGGGGGCGTTTGAAGAAGTGAAGGTCTTGATGTTAATTGATCGCCTTAAAACCGGTGGGACCGAGACACATGTATTGTCCTTATCTAAATTTTTGCTTATTAAAGGTAATCGGGTCGGGATTGCAACAAAAGGAGGCCCGCTAACCTCTGCTGCACGAAAAATGGGGATATCCGTGCATATACTACCCATGCAAAAAGAAAAGTTGATGAACCAGATACAAGGCTTATACAAGATTGTTAACCGAAACAAGTACGGCATTATTCATGCTAATACTAGGCTTAGATTGGCCAATCGTTTTCAACGCGCGCATCCTGGCATTCCCCTTATAGTTACAGTGCATAGTACCTATGAACCGAAGAACGATCTAAGAGCTTCAGTCGTTTCCTCCAAAAAAATTGTTTCGGTTTCTCCGGGGCTGTCACAATGGTTACGGAAGAGTGGAATCCCTGCGTATAAAATTCAACTTATTCCGAACGGAATCAATACTAAGCAGTTTCAGGCCAATCAGCCTAAAAAAAGATGGAGAAAAGCCCTCGGCTTGCCACAAGATGCTCAGCTTTTAGTCTATGCCGCAAGGTTCGAAAGGGATAAATATCCGATAGCCCAAAAAGTCATCTTGGCTGCTGAAAAGGTTGCGCGAAGCAACAAAAAATTTGCGGTAGTGTTATATGGTCCAGGTCCTTTTCGACGACAGCTTTCACAGTTGGCCCAGAAAGTGAACCAACGTCTTGGACGAAGAGTTATTCTTGTTAAGGGACCACTGACTTCGATTCAAAATGCTTATTATGCAGCAGATATCGTCGTAGGAACTGGTCGTGTCGCGCTTGAAGCAATGGCATGCGCCAGACCGGTTATCGCAGCTGGAGTGTCTGGATATTGCGGGATCGTTGGACCCAATTCCATTGCTAGGATGAAAAGTTATAATTTTGGTGACCATGGTTCCATGATATCTCTCCATGCAAACAGACTTGTGAAAGATATAAATTTCCTCCTGAAACACCCACAACGGTTACGGATATTAGGTGAATTCAGTTCGAAAATGGTAAGGAGGGATTTCTCGATAAGTAAAGTAGGGGGACAGTATATTGTACTTTACCGAAAATTTATAAAAACGGCATAAGGATGATCGCAGCAGACCGGAGGCATGTTACACAAGAATGGAGCAGCAGGCCGCGGCAGCTGCTCATGTCGAAATCCTGAAGAGGGGATTAGTTTCACTATCTGAAAGCAGCCATGCAGTACGTAAAGAAGATCGCCCTTCGCTTGGTTATGAGGCAAGACGAGACGATCAAGCTTGGTTCAATATGTGGTTGTCGAACAAGGCATCAATGCAGCCATTTTGACGCCCAACCGTAGATATCCGAAATAATCGGCCCCACATCTTTTCCCTTTTCCGTTAATTGGTATTCTACTCTTGGCGGAACTTCGGGATAAATCGTTCGGGTGACCATGCCAGCGGCTTCGAGTTCTTTTAACCGCTCCGAGAGAAGACGGCCGCTGACATCTGTATCTTCTTCAAGTTGGCAGAAACGTTTCGGTCCGGAAAGCAACTGAAGCAAAATGGTAATCGCCCATTTTTTACCTAATATATCCATTGCTTGGGTGACGATGCATGTTCTCGGTTTTTGCATAACGGATCATCCCTCTAATCTGATTAAGTTTATTATTAGTATAACACAAAAGTTACTTGAAATAACTAAATTACTGTTATATAGTTATGTTACATAAAGTAAGTATTGGGAATGGGAAGATTAATCAAGTTTATTTTTTTAAGCCAATACTTACTTTTAGTAATATATTTATTAGTAATAACTAATGGAGGAGAGGACAGATTTTCGGCAGACCCTCACCTATTGGGGGGATATGTCTGAGTATAACGAAAAATATTTGAAGACGAAGATTAGCCGTGCCGGTCACTTAAATGAAGGCGAAAGTGCATAGCGACATGGATTTGGCAGCTTTAGCTATGTTAGTTTATTATCGATACAAAGGGGAATGAACAAATATGAGACCTGATTATCAACCGTTATTCGAGGATTTGACTTTGAGAAGTGGTGTCAAGCTAAAAAATCGTCTGGCGATGGCGCCGATGACGACGATGTCCGCCAATCCGGACGACAGCGTCTCGGATGCGGAAATCCGTTATTATGCCCGAAGGTCTGGGGGAGTCGGCATGGTCATCACCGCATGCGCTTATGTCTCTTCGAGCGGCAAGGGGTTCCCCGGTGAGATTTCCGTGCATGACGATACATTCATTCCAGGCTTGAAACGCCTTGCGGCGGCAATTAAGGAAAAAGGTGCAAAAGCTGTATTGCAAATTTTTCACGGCGGCCGGATGTGTCCGGCGGAATTCGTGCCGGACGGCGATGTCGTGGGCGCAAGCGAGGTTCCTCCTGCAGAAGGCTTGGGTCTCGGGACGATGAAAACGCCGCGGCCGCTTTCGAATGAAGAGATCGAAGGGATTATCCGCGATTTCGGCGAGGCGACGAGAAGAGCCGTCGAGGCCGGCTTCGACGGGATCGAAATTCACGGAGCCAACGGCTATTTGCTCCAACAATTTTTCTCGCCGTATACGAACCGCCGCGAAGACCGCTGGGGAGGGAGCGTGGAGAATCGGTTGCGTTTCCCGATGGCGATTGTGGACGAGGTCCTGCAAGCGGTACGGGCGCATGCCAAAGAGCCGTTCCTTGTCGGATACCGCTTTTCTCCGGAAGAACCGGAAACGCCGGGCATTACGATGGCGGAAACGTTCGTATTAATCGATGCGCTGGCGGATAAAGGCCTGGATTACCTTCACGTTTCCCTGAACGATTTCTGGTCGGCTCCGAGACGCGGGACGGAGGATACCCGTTCGCGAATGGAAATTATACAGGAACGAGTTGGTGATAAAGTCCCTGTCATGGGTGTCGGCGCCATCCGAACCCCCGAAGAAGCCGCGAAGGCGTTGCAAACAGGTGTATCGCTTGTTGCGATTGGCCGCGAGCTTGTCGTAGATCCGGACTGGGCGGAAAAAACGATGGAAGGACGGGAAGCCGAAATCGCCACGACGATGACGAAAGACGCTCAACAAAAGCTGGTCGTTCCCGCACCGTTGTGGCAAATGATCCTGCATGTTCCCGGCTGGTTTCCCCTCGCTGAATAAACCCGTTTCACGAGCATCACAAAAAGCAGGCCAAAACTGGAACAATACAGTCTTGGCCTGCTTTTTTTAGTCATTCAATTATCGTACCCGCTAGCTCTTCAAGATTTCTTCGTAAGCGTAGTTACTCAATTGTGTTTTTCGTGGCTTTGTACATCTTTTCTGTGTATTCGTCGACTTCATCCCGTGACATGCGTAAGCGATCCGCAGAAGTACCATATCCGATTTCCTTTTTACTACCCTCTTCCAGTTCTTTAAAAATTCCATCTGCGAAGGCATCTAACGGTTCTCCTTGCGTATGCAGCCCCGCTCCACCTAAATCTGTATTCACCGCCGGAGGAGCAACTTCAATTACTTCTACAGACGTATCGGAAAGTTGGTGTCTTAGACTCATTGTAAATGAATGAAGCGCCGCTTTTGTTGCTGAATAAATCGGAGCGATCGCAAACGGTGTAAAAGCTAACCCGGATGTTACGTTAATGATAGCCGCCTCTTCTTTTGTTGCAAAAAATGGAGCGAATAGCATAGCGAGATGGAAAGGTGCTTCCATGTTGGTTGTGATTTCTTTGCTGAAATAACTCCAATTGTTCTTCGCATCCGCTTTTAACACATTAAAGCGTTGTTGGATCCCTGCATTGTTAACTAGCACGTTCACTTCCGGATAGTTCGCTGTTACCCAATCAAATAATGCTGTACGCTCGGATTCCATATCCAAATCACTTACACGAGTAATAAGGCTAGGGAATTTTTCTTTCGCATTTTGAAGTACATTTTCGCGTCGTCCGCAAATAATTACTTTATTTCCAGCTTTTATAAAACGCTCAGCAAAAGCTAATCCTATTCCGGCACTTCCGCCTGTAATAAGTATTGTATTTCCTGAAAGTTTCATTACAATTCCTCTTTTCCGTTATTTTACCATTCCATTATTCTTCTTTTCTTTCCTGAATGCGTTTTGTATAACGTGTAATTTTTACGTCAATTCCTTTTAAGGATTCTGTCATCGTCGAAATTTCAGCTAGCACAGCTTGTTTGTGATTTTTCATCATTTCAAGTCGGAGTTCAATGGTGCTATCTCCTTTTACTACCCAATCAACGTATTGTTTGATACCACTTATTGGCATATGCGTGTTTTTTAAATAAATAACGATTTTAAGGAGCGTAAGTTGATCTTCTGAAAATAACCGCCTGCCGGCTTCATCACGCTCGATGAGCGGTAACAGTCCTTTTTTTTCATAATAGCGTAACGTTGATTCTGGAATATTGAATTTGGCCGCAGCTTCGCTAATTGAACAATACTTCATTTGGAGGCCTCCAAAATTTATGTTTCATTGCCGACAGGAATATGATACGACTTAAACCATGGTTTAAGTCAACAAAAAAATTTGAATTTCCGGAAGAGTCCCGTCAAGTACTGCGTTTAGCGGGCTGCATTGGCAATTCTTTTGATATCCGGCTGTTGTCGATGTTAAACGGCACTGCAGCGTGCCAAAGAATTAAGGCACCTGTGTGAGCGAAGTCCCACATTTTTTTTGCCTTTCTCCCCCGAATGGGGGATTTTTTTATTGTTGAAATAGTTTTAAAGTTAGACATGAACGACAAAAGTTGACAAAAAGGAGTGGAAATTTAGATATTTATTGTCAGCTGTAAGAAGGCCTATATGACTAAGAGGAGTGAAAGAAGCACTATGCGTATAACAAGTATTATGAAGCATTTAAACAGAGCGGCCAGGGTCAATACGGTGCTGCTGAAAAAGGTTTCCATTCATTTATTGCTGGGATTGATGGTATTAGCTTCGTTTTCTTCACCTGCATCTGCCCAGCCGAATCCTGATCTTACCCCGCCTGCTTATATCGGTTCTACTTCTAATAACGGAAATAATGTATATTTGAACTTTAATGAAGCTATTTCAATTAATAATACAGATGCTTTGACTGATAGCACTGTGACTGATGCTGTTTATTTGAAAAAGAACATGAGTATAGCGATTGACGGAGTAAACTTTGTACCGCTATCGGAACTGATTGTTGTATCACCTCCGGGTACGGGCCCTGCCGGTCAAACTCAAATTTACTTGGTTGCCCAAAATGAAGTGAAAGTCATACTAGGTACGAAAACGCTGATTAAAATCGCCGGCGGCACGCTGAAGGATGCGGCAGGAAACCTTAATGATGTGTTGACTCTGCATGTCACCCCTCCGGTCATCCAAACCGCAGTAATTAGCAGCGACTATCACGAAGTGACGATTGGCTTTCATGAAGATGTTATTGATAATACCAATTCCGGGGGAATCTCTAACTTAAAGAATTACATTCGCTTGTTGAAAGATGGCGCCAATACGAATACTGAGACAGAATTGACCACAGACGATAAGGTGTCCATTGTTTCCGGAAAGCTGGTCATCGATTTTGCAACGGCCCTCTCAGGAGCGACTAACCAAATTAAAATAATTGGCGGCGCTCTTAAGGACACTGACGGAAATGTTCTTAATGACAATGCGGTAACCCCTATGCTTCAAGGAGGCGCAATAACCGAAGATACGATGGCGCTTAAATTGTTAAGCAGCTATTTAACCAATAGTTATCAAGATTTAACTCTGGTTTTTAATAAAGATGTGCAGAATGCCCGAAGCGATGCTGCGAGTTTTATAGCAGGAATACAGTATTTTGGCAATGTTACCTACTGGCAGTGGAGAAGCATTCCTTCAGATGCAACTGTGACATTCTCGGGTAAAACGGCAACCATTCATTTTGCAGCGCCATTGATAACTGGTTATCAATATATGTTTCAATTTAATGCGAATTCTTTTAAAGATGCATCCGGGAACATTCTCAAGAATAATGTTAACGCGGGTTACTTTTACCCTGGTCAAGCGTTAATATTCGAAAATGGGAGCATTTCGTATGATGGCCGTTGGTTGAGGATGGGCATGAACTGGCAGGTTGGCGGTTTAGTGGATCGAACCATTGTTAATGGGGTATCGCACTTAAAAGATCAAATTACGATTGACGGCTCTCCTTTGGACGCGCAGGATGTTGTGACTATCCAAGGGACTGGCATCGGCATTTTCTTTCATGACGCGAAAAAGAGCGGCACCGTTCGGGTAAAAGTTGCCGCGAACGCATTAAGCGATTTGGGCGATAATGCACGGAACGCAGCGATTAACCAAGTGATTGCTTATAACACGCCTGGTATTACAGGATATTTCTTAAGCGATATAGCAAGTGAATTTTTGTTCAATGATAACGCTGAATGGAGAAGCAATGTTAGAGACATAATTATTTCCAACAGCGGAGCTGCCAGACCACTTCAAAGTTCAGAATATATTCTGGCTGCAGGCAGGCTTACGATTAACAAAGGTGTTTTTCAAGAAGGAGGTAATTACCAAATACTGATCAATGCGGATGGCTATAGCACTAAATATTTTAGTGGCCGAGCCAGTAAATCGTCTGAACTATTTTATATGACTGCGCCGGCGGTAACTACGGACAACGGAATTACGGCCAAGGTAAATATATTGAATAATGTGGGTACTAATTCTACTACAGGAACGCAATCGGTTGTTTTCGAATTAATGAACGGAACGACGCCGGTTAGTATTGTAGCTTCTAATTTGCAGGTTAATACAGGAATGTATTCAGCCAATTTCAATGTAACAGACGCTGCAACGAATCCTAATTATACCGTTCGAGCATTCGTGGTGAATAAATTTAATAATGACCCGACGAATGTTGGCTTGAATTTGGCTACAGAAGTGACGCGAACCGAATATGATCTAAAACTGATTGACTATATCAATGACAATGACTAGGGGCGAGAAAATGAAGCTTCGAACATTTAGTTTGCTTTTAATACTCAGTCTTTGCTTGGGGTTAGTGCCAATCGCTGCTTCAGCCAGCGCTTCGATTTCCGTGAATCCCATTTCATCGATGCAACCGGGCGGTTCAGTGACGATATCAGGCACAACCACTTTAAGCGAAGTCATTATTCAGGTGCTTCGTCCCGGCAACAGCACGGTGTTTTATGATATCGCCAAGGTAACGAGCGGACAATTTTCAGACTCTTTTACATTGGGAAGCAATGAGCCGGCAGGTACCTATACCGTTATTGCCGGACAAGCGGGTCAGGTGGATACTAAACAGTTTGATGTAATAGCACAGACACCGACGACACCGACGACACCACTAAGCAGCAATGCGGATTTGAGCGCTCTGACGCTGTCGAGCGGTACGCTGACTCCTGCGTTCGCACCCGACAAAACTTCCTACAGTGCTAGTGTGGATAACGCTGTATCCAGCATAACCGTAGCGGCCAGCGTGTCCGATAGCAACGCTGCCATGACAATAAACGGTGCAGCGGTTGCAAGCGGCGCGATCAATCTGAACGTAGGAATCAACCTCATCAACATCGTAGTGACAGCGCAGGACGGGACATCGAAGAAGCCATATACGGTTGCGGTGAACCGCGTCGCACCGGCAGGAGGCGGCATTGGTGGCGGCGGCGGCGTCAGTGGCGGTTCAACGACCCAAAGCAGCGACAAAGTTACCTCAAAGGACGGTAAATTAACGCTTCCCGCAGGTAAAATAGGCGAGGTTAGTTTGGACGATGCGGTTACGATCTATATTCCTGCCGATGCTGCAGGCAAAGAACTGAAATTAACGATTGAAAAATTGTCGGACACTCAAAAGCTTCTAACGAATAAAGATGTTCTAACCAGCCCGGTTTTCGAAATTTTGAAAAATTTCGCAGAGAACTTCAGCAAGCCGGTCACGTTGACCTTTACCTTCGATCCGAAAAGCTTGAAGGGTCATCAGAAGCCCTCCGTCTTCTATTATGACGAAGCGAAGCAGTCCTGGGTGGAGGTTGGCGGCGAGGTGAACGGCAATACTATCACCGTAAAGGTCGATCACTTTACGAAGTATGCGGTATTCGCTGTAGGACAAGCGGCAGCAGATACGCCGCCAACGATTACCTTCAGCGATATATCCGGACATTGGGCGGAAGCGGGCATCAAGCAAGCGGTAAGCACCGGAGTCGTCAGCGGTTATCCGGACGGCACGTTTAAGCCGGATCATACCGTGACACGCACGGAATTTGCGGTCATGCTGATGAATGCGTTGAAGCCGCAAGGAGAAGGAACGGCGCTGACGTTCTCCGATACCGCGAAGATCGGGGGTTGGGCGCAGAAAGCGGTCGCGCAAGCGGTAAAAGCAGGCATTATTAAAGGCTATGAGGACGGCTCTTTCCGTCCGAACGCCGAAATTACACGCCCTGAGATGGCAGCGATGATCGCAAACGCTTTGGGCCAGTCTATCGAAGAGAGTACGGCAACAGGCTTCGCGGACGACAAGGACATTCCGGCGTGGGCGAAAGGCGCAGTGGCAGCAATGAAAAAACTTGGCATTATAAAAGGCAAAGGTACGAACGAATTTGTTCCTGCGGATAAAACGACAAGAGCAGAGGCTGTAACGGTTCTGCTAAACATGTTGGCCTACAAGAGCAAGTAAAGTAAATGAACTTGAAATGATTCTGCACGCAAAAGCAAAGCCCGGTCGATCTGCGCGAAAATATTTCGCGGGATCCCGGGCTTTTTCATGTAAATCCTGTCCCTGACTCTCCCGCAGCAGTCAGATTGGAAATAGAAAAATGTTAATAAATAGTCGGTACCATTCCCCCGTCCATACGGATTGGAGAACCTTTAAATGCGGATGCATAAGGACTACATACAAATGCAGCTAGTCTACCTATTTCAATAGGCTTGATAAATCGCTGTATTTCAGATTGAGGCAGGTTTGTAGTCATAAATTTCTTCTCTTTTTCTGAAAAAGTCATATCTTCATTAGGGTACATACCCTCAATGATTTGATGCACATTTTCGGAGAGTGTCGGTCCTGGCATGATCGTATTGACTGTAACTTCTGTTCCTATTGTTAATTTAGATAAGCTTTTTGACAATGATAACAGCATTGATTTTGTCATACAATATTGAGGCATTTGTCCTGAAGGCATAATTGCTTCTTCACTCGCAATAAAGATCATGCGGCCATAATCATTTTTCAACATTTTAGGTAAATAAAATTTAGATAATCCGTTTGCGGCGAGAACATTAGTACGGAAGTATTTTTCCCATATTTCGTCGTCAACGTCCTCGTATTGCATAATTTCATAAATACCCATATTGTTAACCAAGATATCAATGTTGGGGTATTTTTCAAATAAAGCTTCTCTTTGCCCAATATCCACAATATCGGCTGTGGCATTTTGAGGAGAGGTAGCCGGGAAATCCGACTTCATTTCATTTACAGTTCGTTCTACCTCTTCGTAATCTCGTCCATTAATTAGTACATGAACACCTTCTTTGGCAAGTTCAATGGCAATTGCTTTACCAATCCCCTTCGTTGATCCTGTAACTAAAGCTGTTTTATTGCTTAATCCCATATCCATAAAACATTTCTCCTTTTAAATTACTCCGGATAGAGATTATATTACCTTGTCTGGATGATTCAGTAACTAGCGTACTGCGCCAAAGTTCTTGTATAACCCGCCAAATGATGAAACTCAGTAAATATTAGCTCTCTGTAGAATTGGTTAGGCATTCATAGCCGTCCTTCCGAAATGTTCAGAACGCCAATTTGAAGGAGTATCACCTTCCCAAAAGCGGAAGGCGCGGTAAAACGAGTTCTGGTCCGCATATCCAATCAAGAAAGCCACTTCTTTAATATCGAGCGAGGGGTCTGCCAAGTACTCCCGTGCCTGCTCATGCCGAGCTTGTGTCAACAGATGCTTGAAGCTCGTGCCTTCGTCGGTAAGCCGGCGCTGCAAGGTACGATCGCTCATTCCCAACTCGCTCGCGATAGCCTGAACGTCGGGTCGCCCTCCTGTTAGGCTGCGTTTCATGATCCACTTGACCGTCTCGGTGATTGAACGGCTGCGTTGCTGTTCATCCAACGAGCGGTCCAGTGCGGGAGTCAGGATCTCCAGCAGCTCTTCGTTGTACGAGACAAAGGGGCGGTCCAGATCTCTTCGATGAAGCGTCAACCGGTTACATGTTGCGCCAATCCGGATACAGCACCCGAAGTAAGCTTCAAGTGCCTGTACATCGCCCATTGCATGCGAAAATTCGACGGATCGCGCCGTCAAAGGTTGACCTGTGCCCCGGCGCCCAAGCTCTAAGAGAGATGCCAGTGTGATACCAACCAGCATTGGCGGACCGGGCTGCTCGGTATGCAGCCATTCCAATTCGATTGTACAGTGCTCGCCCTCCTCGGTGATTCGTAAGCTTTCCGGGGGGCACAGTTGTTTGTACCGGGCCATTCGGTTAAGAGCGTCGCGATAGTCACGAGCATGGTAAGTCGCTAAGACGGTCGGTGGGTATTTCGCTGTTTCAAAGGCGGTGGAAAGCTGGATGATTCCTTTGGCAGGGTCGCCAATGAGATCGGAATAAGCCTGCCAGATTGCGAAATATTGGACGGTGGTAACAACTGGTTCTGTAATAATGGTGAGCGGCAGTCGTGCTTTGCGAGCTACGTCGTGGGCGGCAATCCCTAGTTGACGTAATCCTGCCCAAAATCCAGGCGGGATTTTAATGCGGTCAGAGGTATGAGATTTCATACATATGGGCCTCCTTTAACCAATTACGGCGAATTTTAAGTACACTTAAGAATACTCTTGCTTGTTGAAGATGACCCTATAAGATCAACTCCGCAAGACGATGAATCCCCTGCTCAATAGATGCTTCATCTACTTTTGCAAACCCCAACACCCATCCCTTTCGTTTGCTTTCCAAACAATAGGGTCCAAGAGGGTATACGCGTATTCTCTGTTGTAGAGCAAGCTTAGTCACGGTTTCTTCGTCATATGATTCTTCAGCTTCAAGTAACACATGCAATCCCGTTTCTACTCCGCTTAGTGTGAATCGCTCCCCTAAACCGCTAGCCATAATAGCCTTTGTCATGGCTTCGTGTCTTCGTCGGTACACATTCCTGACTCTTCTCATATGGCGCATAAAATGCCCTTTCTTGATGAAGTGGGTTAGTGTTAGCTGATCCATAATCGGAAGATGACGGTAAGTCAACTCCTGTACCTTGGCTAGTTGAGCAATTGCCTCGACAGATCCAACGATAGCCGAAATACGAATGCCCGGAGCAATCATTTTAGAAAAACTCATGAGGTACAAGGTATTATTAGGTTCCTGACTAAACAGCGTGGGAAGCGGCTCCCCACGATATCGAAATTCACTATCATAATCGTCTTCAATGATCCAGAATTGTTCTTGAGCAGCCTTATGCAGCAATTGTTGCCTACGCGGCTCCGACATAACGACCCCGACCGCGCACTGGTGCGAAGGGGTCGCAAAGATTAGTTTGGATTGTGGGTGAATTTGCTCAACCACTAGGCCATACTCATCAACGGGAACGGGTACCACATTCATACGCCGATATTTCATCGCCATCCAGGCAGCTGGAAAACCGGGATCTTCTACAGAGACAGTGTCCCCATCAGATAAAAGCGATTGTGCGATTAAGTCAATGCTATGCTGAGCTCCGGAGGTCAACAGAATCTGATTTGTTTGGATATGGATGCCTCGTTCAAGTGATAAATAACGCTGGATTTGCTCACGCAATGGTGTGAAACCATAGGGATTACCGTAAGCCCAACTTGATAAATCCATTTCAGCGGATGCGTGGAAAAGCGATTGTCGCCAGTTCTTTTGAAATTTTCCATCCAAATAGGGTTCATGGGGACTAAAATCAATATCCACTTCTCGCTGTTCTTTGCCTATGAACCAGTCATGTAAATGATCGACAGCCGAGTTCAACAAGGGAAGTGAAGGGGGGAGGGGGCCATCTGTTATTATTTTCTTCGTTGACTCTGTGATTTGCGTCCATTTACTAACCCGCGTTCCTCCTCGGCGAGATGTAACCGTATAGCCTCGACTTAGCAATTCCTCATAGACGATTTGTACCGTTGAGCGAGAGACACCTATCATGTGAGCAAGTTCGCGGGAAGGAATCAGCAATTCTCCTGGCGCCCAGATTCCGCTAGTAATATTATGAATCGCTTGATCAAGCAATTGCTGCCAGATCGGTCTCTTATCATTGCGAATTACTTTCATCATCGTACACACCTCCAAATAGGCTCCAATCATTATGGATTGTTCATTATTGAGATATTTGGATGTTTTAACACAATCCATTCATTGATATACTACCGTAATAACGCTGGTATTTGCAATCTGGTCGTTGACACACTCTAGAACACTATCGGAGTTAAGACAATTGGAGTGGGATGAATATCTTATGAGTGAAAGGAGAGATTTCGAAATGGATTCGGTTCGTTACAAGAACAGGGAATGCCGGGATCAAGAGAAAATTGAAAGTTTCCTTCACCAAGCGAGAATTGGGTATCTTGGGTTGGTTGATGGAAACCTCCCCTATGTTGTACCGCTTAATTATGTATGGACTGAGGGTAAGCTCTATTTTCATGGGGCTGGAGATGGAAGACGTAATCATGTCATGAGTGAAAATCCAGAGGTATGTTTTACAGTATGTGAGGAATACGGAACCATCACGGATCCGATTCCTGCCAAAACGGATACGGCTTATATGAGCGTAATAATATTTGGACAAGCAGAGCCAATCACAGATTTGGATGAAGCCACCCATGTACTTCAGGAAATGATCAATAAATACGTACCCGGCTATTATAACCGCCCCTTGTCGAAGCAGCATGTGGACAAGTATAGGTCGGCTGTGTTCGGCGGACCGGTTCAAGTTTGCCGTGTTATTCCGCACCATATGACGGCAAAAGAAAGTCCAATTGAAGCAGAAAAAATGTATAGAACGGTCATGAATGTCGGAAGAGAGATTTAACGACAAGATACTAGCTAACGGAACGATAGTTGAATGGCATATAACCAAGCCGCCGATTACTTCGGCGGCCTTCAGTGCATGTTTATGGTGCCGAGCCGCATTATTCTAACTCGGCAAGTACGCTTGCCTCTTCCAGCGAAGGGATAAGAAACTTAGTTTCGATTGGCGATGACATTACGATGAGGATTGTGTAGGTCCCGTATTTATCGCATTGATTTCCAAAATCTTCGAGTGATCGTGTGGACTCAGTCATTACTTTCAATAAATAGTTGTGCGGGTTGCGATAACCCGACACACTTGCCTAATTCCGTCATTGAAATTCTTGCCTGGCTTTGAAGATAATATAGGATTTGTTTATCAATAGGGTCCATCGAAATCGCTCCTTTAAATTTAAGGATTTTCTCATCAACTAACTCGTTTTTCTTTGTTTTAGGGTAGATATAACTTGAATGCTTTATGTAAATCACTGAACTTAATAATTATAATAAACTTACAATAGTAAAGTAATCAAGGCTTTAACTATTGAGAAAGGATGATGCAAGTTGAGTAAGAATTTGGAGACAAGCATAGATGAAGTTATCGAGCGTACTCTTGCCGATAATCGGCTGGTTGGCGCTGTTGTTAAGGTGGCGGTAGACGGAGTGCCGGTTTATAACGGTGCTGCCGGTTTTGCCGACCGTGAGAGGAACAATCCGATGCAAGAAAATGCCTTGTTCAGGCTTGCCTCCGTATCGAAACCGATCGTTTCAACGGCTGCCTTGGTACTCGTATCGCAAGGCCGGCTCCAGCTAGACGACCGCGTAGACCGATGGCTTCCATACTTTCAGCCGCGTTTGCAAAACGGCGAAATCGCGGAGCTCACGATTCGGCATTTAATGACTCACACGGCGGGGCTGACTTACCGTTTCTTTCAGGAAGAGAATGGTCCCTATCACCGTGCAGGGGTGTCGGATGGGATGGACCAGGCCGGCATCACATTGGAAGAGAACCTGCGCCGTATTGCCTCCGTTCCGCTCCTTTATACGCCAGGCACTCAGTGGAAATATTCGATCGCGACCGATGTGCTGGGTGCCGTTATCGCCAAGGTTGCTGAAATGCCGCTTCAAGAAGCCGTTCATTCCTTGGTGCTGAAACCGCTTGGCATGAATGACACCGGGTTTACTGCCGTTGACCCGGAGCGGCTGACCACTGCTTATGCGAATGATGTTCCTGTGCCGCGGCCTATGTATGATCCCGACAGCGTGGCATTCGTGGAAGGCACGGCGGGCTTCAGGCTTGCCCCTAGCCGGGCGTTCGACGAATCGGCTTTTCCTTCCGGCGGAGCCGGCATGGTCGGAAGCGCCCGAGACTTTTTACGGCTGCTGGAGACATTGCGCAAGGGAGGAACGCCGCTGCTGCCTGAGCGGTTGGTTCGTGAAATGACGACAAACCAGATCGGCGATCTGCCGATGGCTTATTGGCCTGGCAGAGGCTTCGGTCTTGGATTTACGCTGCTTAAGGATCCTGCCGCCGCAGGCACGCCGGAATCGCCGGGCACCTGGCGGATGGGCGGGACCTACGGCCATTCGTGGTTCGTTGATCCTGAGCGGAAGCTCAGCGTTGTGGCATTTACCAATACCGCGCTGGAAGGCATGTCAGGCCAGTTTACCGTCGATCTCTGCAAAGCCGTTTACGACGGAATCAAGCAATAAAGAATGCGTTCAAGAGCCTAGTACGGTATGATCCGGACCAGGCTCTTTTATACAAGGGAGTGGAGAGGTTGGTTCAATTCAGTTCTGTTCAAAAGACCATTAACCCTATATTTTTCATTGCACTGGGTTTATTTGGCGTATACACCATTGAATTTGGCGTTGTCGGGATACTGCCGGCAATCATTGAACGCTACGGCATCAGTACATCTCAGGCCGGGATGCTCGTTGGCGCGTTTGCGATTGTCATCGCGTTGTTTGGTCCCTTTATGGTATTGCTGCTTTCCAAACTTAACCGCAAAAATGTGTTGATGACATGTTTGTTCATTTTTGCCGGGAGCAGTTTATTGTCAGCTTACGCTCCGAATTTTTATGTTTTGCTGGCGCTTCGCATGATTCCGGCTTTGTTCCATCCCGTCTATTTTTCTTTGGCTTTTGTCACGGCTATTTCACTGTATGCTAAGGAAAAAGCGACGCAAGCTTCCGCCAAAGCATTTGTCGGGACCAGTATGGGCATGGTACTTGGAATTCCGGTAACAACCTATATCCAGCATCAATTCTCATTCGAGGCCGCTTTTCTATTCTGTACCCTTGTCAACATCGCTGCTGGTATCGGGATCGCCATTATGCTTCCGAAAACGCCGAAAGCGGAGAAAGTAACTTATGGGAAGCAGCTCGGTATATTGCGTAAAATCCCCCTTTGGATCAATATCGGCGCTGCAACTTTTATATTCGCGGCCATGTTTTCAGTCTATAGTTATTCTGCCGAATATTTGGAGCAAGTGATGGGTATGAACGGAGAGACCGTCAGTGTGATGCTTGTCGTATTCGGCGTTGGAGGGGTGGCCGGCAACTTGCTCGCGGGGAGACTGATTGGAATCAATATGGCAAGAACGACTGTGTTCCAACCGATTGTATTAGCGCTCTCTTACTTTTTGCTTTACTTAGGAGAAACGTCGTCTATAGTACCTATTATTTTGATCATGGTTTTGTGGGGAGCGGTTCATACCAGCGGGCTCATTATAACGCAGATATGGTTAACATCCGAGGCTCCCGAAGCGCCTGAATTTGCTACCGGACTGTATATTTCTTTCATCAATCTTGGCGTGTTCATCGGTTCGGCAGCAGGCGGGATGTTTATTGATTTTGCAGGCGTGACAGGGACCATATGGAGCGGCTTGCTTTTTATTGTGTTGGCTCTTGCTTGTATTGTCATAAAAATTGTTTTCTTTAACTCCAAAGGTATAAAGGAAAAAGGGGCATCCAAA
Organism: Paenibacillus sp. sgz302164; assembly: GCF_056120505.1. Lineage (NCBI taxonomy): Bacteria > Bacillati > Bacillota > Bacilli > Caryophanales > Paenibacillaceae > Paenibacillus > Paenibacillus sp. sgz302164. The sequence continues at coordinate 41,477 of NZ_JBVYOL010000011.1, forward strand.
CGAGAACGGCGGGAGGAGGCTCTATTGTAAAGCATTAGAGAAGGTTCTTTTGGGTACCATTGCATCCCTTATTGTTCCTCTGGAGAACTAATCTGATTGTTGAGAACGGCAGAACCCTTAAGTAAAGAGGGTTCCGCCTTTTTTGCTCAATCAGAAGGTAAAAGCGCTCACATCCAGTGATGGTTCCCTTTAGTTGCTTAGTTGTCGATACTTTCCGTTTCTTTAGCTTCGAGTAATTCCTCGATTAGGAATGCGTTATCGTAAGTTTTCAGAACTTTATATTTGGAAGTAAAGCTCTTTGTTTTACGGCTTCCATCATCATAGGTGATGTTATACTTCTCCGATGTAGTGACTTTGAAGCTGGAATCGTCCAATTTTTCGGCAGATTTAGCCTCTGCGAGAGTCATTGTTTCTTTAATCCCTTTGTTGTTCAGGTAGTTCATGTATTCACTTTGTTCTTTATATTTCGAATCGCTTAAAAACGAACTGACGGCGGAGAAATTGTTTGTTTTGAGTGCCCACATGCTTTTTGCTAAATAAATCTCGACGATCATTTTTGCTTTTAACTCATCGCCGGATGATCGAGGCGGGCTATCTGGAAGTGGGTTGGGATTTGCTGCTCCTTTGGACAGATCTGCTGATTGGGTACCCATTAGTTCTATATATTTAGCCAGCATGTTAGCCGCTTCGGTTGCATGACTTTTTTGCGCTTTTTCCCTTTTTATTAAAAAGTTTCTGTTGGATTCTGCGTTGTCGGCTGCCTTGTAGGCTTCATTGATATATGAATAAGAATACGTATTCACTTGTGCCAGTTGTTTGTTTTTGTTCATTTCTGAGATATTGCGCTCGTAAGCCTTTACCAAATATTTTAAAGAGTCCTCAGCCTCATTGGCGGCTAGTAATTCCGTCAGGTATTTGCCGCGATAGGTTAAGGCATCGACGAACTTGGATTGGACATCCTTTAATTTTGCCGCTAAAACCACGCTCAGCACTTCATCCTTCAGGGTATTGTTTTTATTGATGAGATCATTGATTTTATTATCAAAGAGATAGAAATCGTCATCGGGTTTCGCTAATTGTTTAATTTCCGAATCCATGTTATCACTCCGCTGTATGACACTCTGGAGTTTGTTGATATCCTTCGACCGATCATTGTACTCTGTGATTGCCTTCTCCACGTCAAGACTGGAGTAGTCCTTCTTTTCCGTTGTCAACAAAGCGTACTTGGGGTTGCTGTTCAATTCTTTCACTTGGGCTTCAAAATTGGTCGTTAATTTAGCGTCTTTGTAAAAAGCAATAATTTCCTGAAGCGTTTTTTTGTCGGCAGGAGGCGTCTCCACTTGCTTTTTGAACGCAGAGCTAGCCGTCTCGATCGATTCAAAATTTTTATTGTATTCATCGACCAACGATTTGTGCTTCGAGTTTTTCACGAGGTTATAGGCGATTCCGCAGCCCACTGCCAGAATAACAAGAAGCGAGCCAAGGATAATGATAAGCTTCATTTTCGATTTTTTTGCCTCCGGTTTTGACCCTGCTTCCATTATCGTTTTGTTTGTTTCGTTTTCCACGCTTGTTTCAGACATTATACACACTCCATATTTCTTATTTAGTTGTTATCAAGTTCATAAGTAAGCGGCATCATTGATGTGTCCGAACTCTATTTCAACATAATTCTACATAAATACAAATTTTACCTTTAATTATCGATAGAAGACGTGATACATGAATCTCAGAAGGGCCTTAAGCATCATCGTATTTGGAAATTTCATGGTAAATAGTCACCTTTTTTTAATTAATTCGGCTATATCGGAATGAGCAGTTTGAAGTTTTCACCGGTGCAGCGCTGTTCTACCTAGGGGGATAAGGGAAAGAGAGAAAGTATGAGAAAGTGGATGCGCAGCCAATTTCAGCTTGGGACATATGGAAACGACTCTACACGGAGTGGGTACCCGCTTATTCATATGATCTTGCTTATTTGCCAACAATTGATGAATGATGGGTACCGGTAGTCAAAAATCAGTAGTGGTTATTTAAAGAAAAACTTGCCGTTTCAGACAGTTCGGAGAACCGTACCGTAAGTAACGGCAACATATTGTATTGTTATCGACAAAATTAAGCTAAACTCTGCTTGATAAGAGTCAATCACTTGACCGGTTAAAACATCATCAGGTGCTTGATTACCTATTTGACCACGAGGAGCCACGACGACGCCGACAGATCCGTTCACGAGCACCGGCCGTGCGCCCTGGGCACGACCAGCGAATTGTTTGGCCACGGCGAGCCGACAATTATGACAAAGTCATCCGGCTTATGGATAAAGCAACATCTCCCTAGCAATAATAGTGGTAAAAGGTGGATTTTTGCGAATCATCGACTCTCAACTCGAAGAACGAAGGGGCCCTGGTCACAACTTGAACGAATCCCTAGAGATTATAATAAGAACGATCCTTGCTTATTTATGGCTATGGTTGTACACGAAGTTGATCGGCATGCGCCTGATTGCGCAGAGCTCGTACCACTTGTTCGTGCTTACGATGTTGATCGGGACGATCGGCGGTAATATGGCATTCAATATCAAGATCAGTTTGTTGAATTTCATCTTGTGCTTGTTCGTCATCAGTGTAATTGGGTATGCGCTGATGAGAATATCGCTGCACAATAAGAAGGCAGACGCCGCTATTTCCGGAGAGCCGATCGTGATTATTAAGGACGGCGTACTGTTGCAGGAGGAGATGAAGAAGTACAAATACTCGATGGAAGCATTAAGGCAAGGATTGAGAGGGAAGGGAATTTTCGAACTCGAGCAGGTCGAGTTCGCGGTACTGGAGCTGAACGGAACGCTGTCGGTACTCAAGAAAAGGAAATACCGAAGCGTAACTTGGCAGGATCTTGAAAGTATCACGAGGCAGTAAAGTGGATGGAAAGTTTCGTGATGAGATCACGATGTCTTTTCTCGAAGATGAGTTCCGATTTATTTGCAGTCGGGGCGACGCCAACACATTGAATTACGCTCCAAGATCTCCCCATGGGTCGTAAATGAACTTATCATCGATCGGGGTGAACCGGATGCCCTGAAGATTTCTACGCAACGCCTCATCCCGAAACGGTTCGCTTGCGACGAGCTGATGCAGTTCAATGCACCTGAACAGATGGGCCTCTGTCGGCCTAACCGAGAATTGCTTGATCCAGGCGTACATGGGATGCTCGGGAAAGTAACGGTTGATCATCGTGCCGCCTGTTTCCAGATCGGTTTCTTCACAAAATTCAGATTGTTCTCGACATAGCAAGCTTTCATGCTGATACGGCAAGAATAAACTGTACTTCTTTTTTGCCGATTCCGAACCCCGGAGCCGTATTGTGAGCGGGATATTACGGAATTTCACCCGGAAGCTTTCGCACAGCTCGATAAACGCTTCCGAAACATGAGGAGTGTTGCCAGGGTCATATAGGTCGAAACATACCTCGGCCAGCAAACCGTCGGTAACGTCAAAAATATATTGCTGCTTGATCTCGCCATCATATGAACCGGGATCGTGAATATCCCACTCGTATTCTTCGATATTGAAGCGCCCACTTAAGTAGTAAGGGCATCCTTTGGCGCCGGCCGCGTATTCAACCAAATAGAATCGGTTCATGATTGTTACTCCTCTTTTTCCCATGTGTAAGAACATGGACTTCATCCGTTTTATTACCAGATTAGCGAACTTTACTGCCGTTTGCAAGGAGACTCCATCGACCCTTGGAGATATCGGCATGTCCTCGGCCGCCGGCTTGTATCAATCGATAGTTGGATTTATACTGGTCATGAATCTCCAACCGTTTTTCCGGAAGTATTTTGTAAGAGGTCTCGCTATAGGGGCTTACAAAGGTTCACCACATTTAAGCGAAAGGTGGCAAATGCAAATGGCATTATTGCAATGTAATTTTTTCTCGGAAGTTCTTGGTTTAAGCACTTCGATGACTGTCATTCTGCCTCAGCAAACCCGGGGGCAAATCGGCATGAACGGCGTCGTGAACAGGGATAAACACCCTACACTATGGCTGCTTCACGGCGCCTCCGACGACGATACCATCTGGCTGCGCCGCACTTCGATCGAGCGGTACGTTTCCGAGCTCGGACTCGCCGTCGTGATGCCTCAGGTTCATTTAAGCTTCTACTCCAATATGGCTTATGGAGGGCAGTATAGCACCTTCCTTATGGAGGAGCTGCCTGTGATTGCCCGCTCTTTCTTCCCTTTGTCCGAAGCGAGAGAAGATAATTTTGTAGCCGGCCTATCCATGGGAGGATACGGGGCGTTCAAATGGGCGCTTAGCAAGCCCGATCAATTCGCCGCCGTCGCCGGGCTGTCCACCGCTAATTTCTCGACTGCGAAATTTCGGGAAACGATGCACCGGGAGCAGCTCTTCAAGCTCATTTTCGGGGAAGGTTCACAGGAAGGAACGGAAAATGACCTGTATCATTTAATCGGGCAGTGCGAGAAAATGGAAGGCGCACGGCCTAAGTTTTATCAGGCTTGCGGGACGGAAGATTTTCTTTATGATCATAATGTCGAATTGAAACAAGCGTTCGGCCAATCCGCTCTGGATTTTACATATGCGGAAGAACCGGGCAAGCATGATTGGGCATTCTGGGATAAAACGATCCAGGATGTGCTGGCCTGGCTGCCATTAACAAATAAGCGCGATGAAACAAACGGATAATTATGCAAGGCAGCTTTCCCAAGACCGTACCCTAATCCAAGGGTGCGGTTTTGTTTTCGAATGCCGGCTGCGCGGAAATCGAAGCATTCTCTCGACATAGGCTGCGGTAGCAGCGGCCGTGGATCAATGTACATTTTGCAAGAGCATGGTCATAGGCCGTTTCTTTCCGGCACTTCCATTCATCCTTTATTAATAATGAAGGAATTTAGTCTGTTTGGCTCCATTCAGGCGAAGGGGAGGGAAATATTGAAGGATCAAGGTGTAAGGGTACTTGCCTATGGATGAAAAGCATATCACCAAGGCGATTCTTAACGGTCTGCACTCCAAAGGTCAAAGAGTGTCTTGGCGCAAGGACTTGAGAAACATTATCGCACGAAATATGGGGATTTCTATAGTAGCTAATAAAATTAGCGGAATATATAAGCAAAAGCTGCGGGAGATGAGCGGAAAGTGAGCTACGATAAATTAATGATCGTTGCGCATCCCGATGATGAAACGATCTTTGGCGGCGCGCAGCTGATCCGGGAGAAAGGCTGGCTTGTTATTTGTGTGACGAACGGCGATAACAAAATAAGACGCAAGGAATTCAAAAAAGTCATGAAGCGGGTTCATGCAAAGTATGAAATTTGGAAGTACAAAGACCAATGGGACGGCGATTTTAAAGGAACACGTTTAAAGAGGGATTTAGCCGGGGTGCTGGCACGGAAAGCCGTTAAAAAAGTAGTTACCCATAACTTGAAAGGCGAATACGGACATACTCAGCATAGCGCGCTATCGCGGCTTGTTCATAAATTGGTCGATAAAAACTTGTATGTGTTCGACAGATCCAAAAAAAAGCTGGATGAAAACATATTAAAAAAGAAAAAAGAGCTTTTAAAATACTATAAAAGTCAAAATATCCGGTGGCTGAAAAAATACATTCGGTTTGAGAGCATGAGGCAGGTGCGATGATTTCTGAAGGGAGAGTTTTTTATGTCCAACGACAAGCAGGAGCGGGAGCGGAGATTTGGCGAATTACTGGTTCGTTTAATGAACTCGCCTTTGTATAAGCAAAAATTGGCGGAATGGAGCACGATGGACGTCGGATTGGACCGGATCGGCGAATTGCCGATTACTGTAAAAGCCGAGCTCCGGAAGGCGGGCGCTTTCGGCTGTCTTGCCGTTGACCGGAAAGAAGCGGCGCAATATCACGAATCGTTCGGCGCGATCGGTGAGCCGTCAGCCGCTTGGTTTACGAAGGCGGATCTGGAAACCGGCGGAAGACGGATGAGAGAGTGCGGCGTCGGCTTGAACGCGGAAGACGTTGTGCTGATCCGGTTTCCGTATGGATTGTCGGCCCCCGCATTCCTGATGCATCAAGCCTGCTATCAAGCGGGTTCGACAATCGTTCCCGCGGGCGAGCGCAGCACGAATGCGCCTTATTCCAGGGTGCTTGAACTCATAAAGCACCTGGGCGTTACTGTCCTGGCCGGAATCCCGCGGGAAATGGAATTGTTGGCCGAGACGGCGCGCTTGCTTGGCTTTGAACCAAGCGGGGATTTCCCGTCTCTTCGGGCAATCTGCGTAACCGGAGAATTATTGGGCGAACGGCGGAAGGAGCATTTAGAGCGGCAATGGGGGGTACCCGTATTCCATATATACGGTTCTGCCGAGATTGCGAATATGGCCGCTATGTGCGAGCATGGCGTGATGCACGTCGCAGAGCAAGATTTTGCGGTTGAAGTGCTGAGGGAGGATGGCTCAGGTCCCGCTGCACCGGGTGTGAGAGGGATCGCTGCGGTCACGACATTGTCTCATCAAGCTTCGCCGTTATTGCGTTATCTCAATGAAGACGTTATTTCCGTCGAGCGCAGCTTGTGCACTTGCGGCCGAACCGGAAGCAAGCTCGTCCATTACGGCCGGCTGGAGAATAGAACTAAATTCGGAGAGGCCGTGTTGGACGAAAAGGACGTCCAGGACGCCATATACTCGTTGACCCCCGTGCCTGAAGCTTGGAAAGCGATTCAGCGGGAGAACGGATTTCATATGGTTTTTGATTCGCGGCATTATGCCGAAAGGTCGGCGGAAGGGATTCAGGCTTCACTGTCCGAAATGCTCAAGGTACCGGTAACCGTTGAGATCGCTGTCGGTGCGCTCCTAAACCGGGATGAACTCACTCGCCACGCATCGGAAAACAATCCGGTCTATATATGCAAGCGCAAAACCGAAACCGCCGGTCCCGAAGCAATCAGCGCCATTCTGCTGCGCGACTTGATTAATCGCGGGTACTCCAAGTTTAAGCTGTGCATGTACGAGGAATCGCGAAAATTGTTCGAAGAGGCGGTGGCGCTGGGTCCCCGCAGCGCGGAAGCGCACGCTTGGCTGGCTGCGGCATATGGACGTCTGATCGAAGCCGTTTGGAGCATGACGGACAAAATCAAGCTGCTCTCGGCATTGGAAAACGAGATTACGGCGGCCCTCGAAATCGATCCGGCACTGCCGCTCGCCAGAAGAATGAACGGCGCCAGATTGTTAAATACGCCGGATATGCTTGGAGGAAGCGCTCTTGATGCGATCGATGAATTCCGTTACTGCATCGGTCAAGGGATGGACGAGGCTGAAGTATGGGTATCCCTCGCCGAATGTTATATGAAGACGGATGATCCGGCCATGGCTGTGGATGCGTTGAACGAGGCGCTCTCCCGCGAGCCGCTTAATGAAAAAGCGGCGGAATTGCTGCAGCGTATAAAAGGTGAAAGCAGCGGGGAATAGAATAAGGATGACGCGAAAAGGCCCTAAGCCTTCAACAGGCTTAAGGCCTTTCAGTATGCCCATGTTAGGCGAATTGATCTCTTCAACGCGATCGAAATCCTTCCTTCACAAGCTCTAGGCCGGCCGCAAAGGCGCCGGTTTTCAGGGCAGTGAAGAGTTTTTCGTAAACAATATCGGACGGTTGATTTACATCGTTCACCGCTTCCAGAAGTTCTTTGCCGATATTGTTAGCACCGCTTGTCAGAGCAGTTTTGAATAGATGTTTGGTCTGCTGCCTAAGTTGACTGTGGCGATGTTTTCGAGAACTGGACATGGATCTCACCTCCTTTCATCGGACAGATTCCTAGTGCCGACTTTTTTTCTTCTTTTCCTGCTCCTTTCTCCTCCTGTGTCGTTCCCGGCGAGCTTCTTTTTCCTGCTCCTTTTCCGCCCAGCCTTGGAGTGCGGTTCCGACAACTTGGGTGGCGAATATCATTATCGATGTGGAGTTGTCGGTGGCTTTGATGTTTTCAACCGCCGGTTTGCCTTCCAGAGACTGCAGCTTTTGCTTAACAAGCCGCTGCATTTCCGGATCTTGCGTTTGATTCTCCAATCTTCTCCAGCACTTCGCCGCGTCCTGGTTTCGGCCGATCCTGCAGTACGCTTCGCCGAGCTCATAGAGTAGTTGTGATACCCCTTCGTCCTCAAGCACGCCCTCTTGGCCTATCTCCTGATCGATAACGAAAGTATAATCTTCAATCGCCGTCTTCGTCCGGTGGAAAAACTTCTCCGGAAGATTGTACGAGGCCTTGCCGCGAAGCAGCCGGATCAGGCTGTCCCGCGGAGCGTCGGCTACCGCTTTGTCGAGAAGCTTCAAGCCTTTATTCGACCATTTCAGCTTCTCCAGCGGCTTCGTTTTATCCCGGGCGATTAAAATCATTGTGCTGCCGTGGTAAGCGTCGGCAAGAGGCTGGGCCGGATGATCCAGCCGCAGCTGCTCCAGCAGCCGATTGGCTTCCTGAACGGCGGCTGCACTGCCATCCACGCCTTCCTTGTAAGTCAGGATGATCTGGTCGAGCCTATCGGCGAATGTGGCGGAATCAACGGGCCTTTGACCGGGCAATGCAGTACTCACACTAACGGTTGGTACTTCCATGTTCTTTGGGTCCAGGTTTGTCAATGGATTCCTTCCTTTCTGCGCGTTGTGATTTTTATCCGTCATTTTTCTCTAAATTTCATTTGGGCGAGCTGCTGCGAGACCGCATTCGCTTCGTCCGGTTTTCCGGCATTTTTGTAGGCAGTACTCAGATTTTGCAGTATTTCCCGAGCGAGCTTTGGGGCAAGATAGTCGGAATCTTCTTTGTAGCGGTCAAGAAGGAAGGAGAAGTCCTCGATCGCCGTTTCCGAGCAATGAAAAAAAGATTCGGGCAGCCGCAGACAGACGTTCGCGCGTAACAGCCGAATTTCTTTGTGGTCCGGATCCAAGTCAACGGCCCGATTCAGTGCATCCAGTCCTTCTTGCGCTTTGTCCGCTTTGTCCAAAGGTTTAGAGGCATCCCGTGCCAATAGAGCCATAGAGCTGCCGTAATAGGCTTCAATTAACGCATTGTCGGGATCTGCCTTGCGGAGCTTGGTAAGCCCCTCGTTTGCATGTTTCACCGCTTTTTTGTCTCCGTCTACACCTTTATTATGGAGTTTTTTGGCTTCCTTGAATTCCTTCTTAAGTTTGCTGTCATTTGACATTTCTCTTAGCCTCCCAATGGAAAGTCCTGATGAATTACGAGAATCTGGTATACCTGTTGCGCAGGCAGCGATACAAAACGGGAGATTCTAAATTCGGGACTGTATACATAGATTCCGCCGTCCAGGCAGCAATTGGAGAACTCATGCGGTATTCGCAGAACATGCCTCATTCTGCTCTGTCCGATGAAGACCGTATCGTCCGTTATTGCAAGCCCGCGCGTAAAGCCCGACACTTGAATCTTCGTCTTGTTTCCGGCAACGGCGCAAAACGACATGGAGTCGCAATAAGCAAGTTGGCCTTTGTGCACCATAACCGTATGCGGCATATACAGACCGCTGACGGCGACATGATTCGCCGGGTCTACGTCGGTACGTTCTTGGAGGTGAAAGCCGGTCAAGTCGATAGCGACGATCCCGCCGGTTTTTTTTACCGGGTCCAGGTACCATCTGTCATAGGGAGAAAACATCGAAACGTATAAAGTATTTCCTTCCAACCAAATGTCGTTGATATGATGAATATCTTTGTCTGCCGGATTGAATCGAATTTCTCCTATTCGCATGAATGTATCGACCTCATAGCAGCCGATTGCATTGATCGCCGTTTCCACGACAAGTACGACCTTATCATTCAGCTTCGCGACGCCATGAAAGTCGAGTTTCCGGTGTTTCGTTTTGGCTATGATTTGAAACTGTCGGTCAAAAGCAATGATCCGGTTGTCGCCGGTCGTAACGACGAGCCGGTCATTTACCCATGCCATTCCTATACAGTTGGCGGTGTACAGCTTTTTCAAACAATTCTGTTTAAAATCAAGTAAAAATAATCCTCCTTCATCCGGACCGCTGGCCGGGCAGCTTACCAGGAGCTTCGTATCGAGATATTGAAAATCTTGATCTTTCTCCAATCCGTATAGCAGCACAAGTATGGTCCCTCCCTCATGATTCCGATAGTTTCATATTTGTTACGATATGTAGGATCTTCGGACGGCGATTGGATGAAATGCTTATTTTATAAAGAATATACACTTGTCTGAGTCAAATCTGTATTTCTTGCATTTCATAAATAGAGTGATCGGGAAAAAGGAGTGTGGGGGAGGGCGAGAACTTGTCGGAAAGAAACATTTCGTGGCACCCATCCCATATCGCAAAAGATGACCGCTGCCGGCTGAATGGGCACAAAAGCTGTGTGTTGTGGTTGACCGGACTATCCGGGTCGGGAAAATCAACTTTAGCCTATGCAATTGAAAAGGCGCTTTATCGTCTGAATTGTCCTGCTTATGTTCTGGACGGCGACAACATTCGTCACGGTTTGAACAAAGACCTCGGTTTCAGCCCGGAAGACCGCAAAGAGAATATTCGCCGAATCGCGGAAGTGGCACGTCTTTTTGCAGATGCGGGAATTGTGGCCGTTACAGCGCTCATTTCGCCTTATCGAGCGGATCGCGACATGGCGCGGTCAATTTTTCGCGAAGGAGATTTTATAGAGATTTATGTCAAGTGCTCGCTTGACGAATGCGAAAGGCGCGATCCGAAGGGACTGTACAAAAAAGCGAGAGCAGGTGAAATTCTGCAGTTTACCGGCATTTCCGCACCATATGAACCTCCGGTCCGGCAGGAGATCGTCATAGAATCGGATAGGCAAACGGTAAGCGAATCCGTTGCTCAGATTCTGGATTTTTTAAAATGCCATAACTATCTGTACAAAGAGAGCCCGGAATGATCAATCGACTGGCGCATACCGCCATCTGTAACGATTTTCTCATTATGTAAGGTTATTAGGCTTCTGGTGATTGTTGTAAATTTGTTAGTAGTCTACCATTAAGTACAAGTCGTGCATGCGGTACTGATTTCCAGCCGGCAAGGCCGAATGGCGATGCCGGAAGTCTCCAGTGAAAATGGACAGGAGGAATTTTATGAAATTGCAATCCCATAAGATGTCGGTTTCCATTGACGAGCATTCATCCCATTTGGAGCAATTCAAAAATTTTTACAAGCAATTGGATGATGAAGGAAAAACCATTGAAAAGCTGCCTCGGCAGCGGATAGAAGATTATCAACTGAAAGCCATTAACGCTACGCTTGCCCATATCTGGAACCGGAATGAGTATTACCGCTCGAAGCTGGAGGAAGCGGGCTTCATGGAACCGAAAATCGACAATCTGGAGCAATTAACTTCTGTGCCGCTGTTGAAGAAAGACGTTATACGGGGAGATAAGCGGAAGATCCTGTGCGTTGATCCGAAAGAAATCGGTCAGGTTCACCTCACAAGCGGAACTTCGGGGAAACCGATTTATACCTCCTACACGTTAGCCGACCAGTATGTATACGACTTGCTGCCGAAATATTTGGAACTGTATAAAGAGTCTGACGTGGATGTGGCGGCAATCGCGCTGCCGTATGAGTTTGCCCTGCCCGGTCTTGGATTTCAGCGGTTGTTTCAATTTGCGTTTGGAACGGCGGTACTGTCGCTCGGCAAAGGCGGATACATGGCTCCCGTCGATAAGTCGCTGGAATTGATGAAGGAATACCAAGCTACGGTTCTCGCTACGACCCCTTCCTATGCGGCGCTTTTGGCGGAAGAAAGCGAGCGGTTCGGTATAAAAATAGGCGAAGACATCCGATTGAAGAAAATTTTGCTTACCGGCGAAGGCTGCTCCTACACCTTCCGCGAACGGCTGGAAAAATGGTGGGGATGCGAAGTATCGTTCTTCTACGGCTCGACCGAATGCGGGGGCGTCGCTGTTGAATGCAGTGAGCACAAAGGATATCACGTGATGGAAGGACATGTAAAAGTGGAGATCATCGATCCGGTTACGGAAGAACGGCTTCCTTATGGCAAAACCGGAGAAATCATCGTGACGACGCTGCTGCGCGAAGGAATGCCGATGGTGCGCTACCGCTCCGGGGATATCGGCTTTTTGCAAAAATCCAAGTGCGCTTGCGGCATCACCATGGACGTCCTGTACCTGAGAGGCAGAATGGAAAGCATGCTGCATCTGGGCGATGATGACTATTCGCCGTTCCTGCTCGAACAATTCCTGCTGGAAATCCCCGATGTGGGCATGTGGTATCACTTCAAGCTGAATCAAGGAGTGTTTAAGATTGAAGCCGAGCCGTTTCGGACCCAATTAAGCGACGAGCAGTTGGCGGCGAAAATCCGAAAGCATATGGCCGATCGGATCGGGATCGATTGCGAAGTGGAAATCAGGCACGACATCCCTCGTACATTCGGCAAAGCGACCCGAATATTCAACTAGACCGGACAAACGGCCGGGAACAAGCGGTTCCGGATTCGCTCCGGCAGTCCGGATGCGCCGTGTCAAGCCGAGAGGAGGTGCCGTTATGACCTGCAACCATAGGGAGTTGGAGGGAAAATTCAAGGATTTATTAGTGCGCCTTGATAAGTCCCCTCTGTACAAGGAAAAATTATCGGGATATAACCTCAATAACATTGGATTGAGCCGCATTCATACACTGCCGTTGACGACAAAAGAAGATCTCCGGAAAGCCGGCACTTTCGGTCATCTTGCCGTCGACATGAAAGAGATTGCGCAATACCACGAATCAACCGGTACGACCGGAGAGCCCTCCGCTTCCTGGTTCACTCGGGAGGATCTGAGAATCGGCGGAAGACAGTTGAAAAAATGCGGTGTCCACCTGACAGCGGAGGATCTCGTGCTGATTCGTTTTCCGTACGCGTTGGCACTGCCCGCGTTCTTAATGCAGCAGGCGGCATGGCAGTGCGGAGCGGGCGTCGTTCCCGCGAGCGGACGTACCGTCGTTACGCCGTACCCCAGAGTGCTGAATCTGATGAAGCGTCTTCGCGTCACTGTGTTGGCGGGGCTCCCGCGCGAGATGGAACTGCTGGCCGAGACAGCGCGTCTGACCGGTTCGGCTTCGAACCAAGATTTCCCGGCGCTGCGGGCCATTTGCGTCGCAGGCGAATTGATGAGCGGCAAGCGCAGGGAACATATAGAAAAGCTGTGGGGCGTGCCTGTATATAATATGTATGGCTCGACCGAAACCGGCAATATTGCCGTCATGTGCGAACACGGCACAATGCATATCGCGGAACAGGATTTTTTCGTGGAAGTGCTGCGTGAAGACGGCTCAGGGCCTGCCGCTCAAGGAGAGAGAGGGTTTGCGGCGATTACAACGCTTTCCCATCAGGGTTCTCCTCTGCTGCGATACTTTAATGAAGACATTATCTCTGTCGAGCCTTCCTTGTGTGCATGCGGCCGAACGGCGGGCAAGCTGGTGCATTACGGCAGAAGCAAGGATCGAATCCGTTTCGGCGGTACCATTCTGGACGCCCTGGATATCCAAGAAGCCGTGTACTCGCTGTCTCCTGCTCCTGATGCTTGGAAGGTGTTGGAGCAAGAAAAAGGGCTGCATGTTCTTCTAGATTCGCATGATTCCGGACAATGGCCGGAAGAAGAGATCCGTTCCCGATTATCTTGCAAGCTGCAGGTGCCTGTCACCGCAGAAATTATTGCCGACTCAACGCTGCTCGATCGTGTCGGGCTTGTAAATAACGCTCCGTCGACAAAGCCGGTATACATCCAAAAGCTCGTTGGCGGTACATCCGCACAAGGCTAGGAGTCCGGCGGGCGGAAAAGGTTACAGTCATTGGAGGAAAAGGAGGGAGTGTTCGTCATGAGCGAAAAATTGCAACAATTAATATCTCAATACGACGGGATTAACCGACAATTGCTCCATTTGCTGAGCGAACGGGCTCGCATGTCCAGTGAAATCGTTCAAGAAAAGAAAAGCCAGGGCATGTCGGACGCGGAACCGATTGGCGACCAACAATTGCTGAACGAGCTCGCGGGCCATAACCTGGCAATTCCGAAAGGGAACAAGGATGCTGAGACCGGCCGCAAGCTGCTCGTTAGTCGCCGTCATAAGAGCGAGGATACGATCATCCGTGTCAAGGGCGCCGAAATCGGAGGCTCCTCGCACGTTGTCGTCGCCGGTCCCTGCTCCATCGAATCCAAAGACCAGCTATTGACGGTTGCGGCCGCATTGAAGAAAGCCGGCGTTACGTTGTTGCGCGGAGGTGCGTTCAAACCGAGAACATCTCCGTACGACTTTCAAGGGCTGGGCGAAGAAGGCTTGAAAATCATGAAGGAAGTGGCTGATGAAACCGGAATGGTGACGATCAGCGAAATTATGAGTCCTTCACAAATCGATACGGCGGCCCGCTATATCGACATTATTCAGATTGGCGCCCGCAACATGCAGAACTTCGAACTGCTGAAAGCCGTCGGCCAAACCAAACAGCCCGTGCTGCTGAAGCGCGGCCTCTCCGCTACATTGGAGGAGTTTATTTTTGCGGCGGAATATATCCTGTTTAACGGTAATGACCGGGTCATGCTGATTGAGCGCGGTATACGTACCTTTGAAAAATGGACCCGGAATACGCTCGATATTTCCGCGGTTCCGATATTGAAACAGGAGACACATCTTCCGGTGCTTGTGGATGTCAGCCATTCCAGCGGCCGCAAAGATATTCTGCTTTCTTGCGCGAAGGCTTCTCTTGCTGCGGGTGCCGACGGGATTATGGTCGAGGTGCATCCGAATCCGCAAGTCGCGCTCTCAGATGCGAAGCAGCAAATTAACATTGACGAGTTCAACACATTCTGGAAAGGGCTTCGCGATTCGGGCTTGTATCATTGATGGGAAATCAACGGGGGAGAGTGTATGACAGACATTAATTATATCGACAAGGACTCGCAGTATGCATTGGATTTTTTGCAAGGATTGATATTCGATATTTTACTGGAAACGGACGGACGGACGACGGATATGCTGGAAACTTTGTTGAATGAAAAAATGCTCGTCTCTGTGATTCGGCAAGAGCAGATGAATGAAGAGCATGCCGATCCTCAGGGCGAGTCCTCCGGCGCTCCGTATTATATAAGGGAATCTATTCTGATAAGCGATAAGAGCCATTTTATTGTATCTCACAATATTGCTCTTGTAGATTCGAAGCATGTGCCGCCTACTTTGTTTGAGAAGATAGCGCACCGGCAGGAGGGGATTGGAAAATCAATCAGCTCTATTGGTCTGCAAACGTTCAGAAAGATAGTTGACTCCGGGTTTAAAAGCGAGGGAGAAGCGGTCGATTTGTTCCAAAATTCGCTTCAGCTTCGGTTTCCCGACCTGCGCAATAAAGTCCCGTACAAGAAATACGCGATTTATTTCGGACTTGCACCGGGAATTCAGATGCTTGAATATTTTAATCCTGACATCGTCAGACATCGTTTGAAACAAGTTTTCAATAATAAAATCGGAGGGATAAATCATGAGTGACGAAACAACGAAAAAAGAGCGGAAGCAAGCGGAAAAGCAAGTAAGGAAAGAGGAAAAAGAAAAAGAACAAGAGCAGCAGCGCCTGGAGAAACAAGCGCAAAAGGAAGAAAAACAAGCTAAGAAGAAAGAAAAACAAGCCAAGAAGGAAGAAAAAAAGGCGAAAAAGGAGAAAGGGAAGGAAGAAAAAGAGGAAGAAAAGAAAGCAAGAAAGGAAGAAAAAAAGGCAAAGAAGGAGGGAAACAAAGCCAAAAAGGAGAAAAATAATGATGTAGCTGCACAATAACCCTGGTCGCACTCCTATCAAACAGTCAACGGTAAAGTAAAAGACCTTCATGCAGCGGCTGCTTCCTTGCATTCAACCAGGGAGCGGCCGTTCGGTTTTTATCCAAAATCCCCTTCGGTCAACAACGCAAGCTCATTTTAATAAATGACTTTTTGCGTTATCGACCGTTAGGGGATCCATATTACCCTGAGAGTCAGCCATACATTTATTTTTTCTTTTTCATTTGTTTAACGAACTCCACTCCCGAGTTTATCATATGTTCACCGGCATGCTGGATGCCGCTTTTAACAGCCGATACCAGCTTGCCTGCAGGAATATCGGTTGCTTGACCCGCTTGTTCTTCGGCTTCTATTATTTGTTTCCCGGCCACACTCGCACCGCCTTTTACAGCCTTGGCGTAGCTGTTGGCGAAATTTAGAAATTCCCGCCTGATTCTGCCGGCAATCCTTGAGAAATCCTGATGTTCCGATGACAATTGCTTCACCTCCTCTCGACAGCCGGTCACTGCGTGACAGTTTGCGCGCTTGCATTACGTCCTATTGCGCCTCTAGGGAGCCTGATCGCCGGCAGCTGCGGCCAGCTTTTGCTCAGACGGGGCATCGTTCAAAGGGGCTTCAGTCAACGCCGCATCCGGCTCATCGTCCGGCATCGGAACGGAATGAATCCGAGCGGAATGCTTTTTGCTGTCCATATAAAATTTCAGCACTGCGATAATTACGCCCGCTATAAGAACAAATGTAATCACACCGGCTAACGTGATTCCAAGAATGAATATCGCCCTGTCCGCGATTCCCATTTTTTTCGTGCTCACTTCGATTCTCCTCCTTCTGGAAAGTTCCGGTTGTTAGAGGTTTGCCGTCAATCGCTGCCTTTCGCAATAATTCAGTATATGTATGGGTTGCCCCGATATTATGGGTACATGCACATTGTTCGGAGCAATTCCGCTGCTGTCCATTCCGCAGGCACGAATCGGCACATAAGTATATGGAGGAAAGAACCCGGCCCCTCTGCCGCATGGCACTAACCGAAACGTAACCAAGTGAAGCAGGTGATACATGATGAATTACACATTGCTCCGGAATATGGCGTCCCTGTTCTTGTTCGCGTCACTTGTGGCCTTACTGGAAACGAACCATTACCTGCTGACGATTTTTTGGGCAGTATGCGCCGGGGGGCTTTCCATTTACAAACCTATGAGAAATTTTGTTTTGACAACGATATGTTTTGGAATCGGATTTTTTCTGTATTTAAATGTGAACTCGCGATGGCTGATTGATTTGAATCCCAGGGAATGGCATATTATTGCCAACCGGTTGTCGTTGATTTTAATTGTGATTCCGTTGATTGCTTTATCTCTTATTGATAAAACTCCTTTCATGCATGTTTGGAAGAAACCGCAGTGGAACGAGCTGATCGGCATCCCGTTTGCATGGTCGGATTTCCGCCGAACTAAAGTAAAATATTTTCTGCTTATCGCGTTAACAATCAATTTTTCGGCTTTTTTGCCGTTTATGATCCGTAACGGATGGGTTTACATCCATGAAGAGTGGTTGTTCGCCATTATTTTTTCAATTACAAACGCTGTGCTTGAGGAGATCATTTGGAGAGGCACTCTGCTAAGCCGGTTTTCGGAGCAATTAGGCGACAAATGGGCGATTCTGATAACCAGCGCAGGATTTGGACTGCAGCATTATTCGCTTGGATTTCCCTGGGGCGCTTGCCTCGCATTTGCTTTTGGCGGGTTATTTTTCGGAGGAATTACGATCAAGTCGAAAAGCATCGTTCCCACAGTGATATGGCATATGATGATTAATGCCCTTATGGTTTTCAGCGGTTTCTTATAGGCGCAAGCGCACGCAGTCGAAGGCGGCCTGCGCTTTGTCCCGTGCCGGCGGGCTGGGGCCGCCATCCGCGTGTTTAGGCGCATCGTGGTAGGGAAAAAGCCTGCGAAAGTGCAGGTTTTTCCGCTGAAATTGGCCCATTTTGGCAAAAAGCCTGCAAAAGTGCAGGAATTTTCGCTGAAAGTGACCCTGGGCCCATGTCCCTGCTAAAAAACCTGCACAATTGCAGGAATTGTTCGCGACCAGCGATCAAGGACGCAAATTCATGTATTTTTGCAGGTTTTCTTCGTGTGGCCGGCAGTTCCGCCCCGATATGATTGGAAGTTCCTGCACAATTGCAGCAATCCCTCCAAACGGGCCGTTTCAGGCGCACTTGTGTGGGGTGATGTCCACGGCGTCATGGGGGTTTTCGCAGGCTTTTGCGCTGCCAAGTCCCCCTAAGCAACATACGGCTGCACCGTCTTTTCGGCTGAGGAAGGGGCAATCCGTCGAGAAAGCGGAGCGGAGGAATCGTCATTTCCGGAGACAACGCGGCAGTGTGCGCCTGCGGAAGTTCGGAACGAGACGGCCCTCGGGAGCGGGCCCTTGTCCGAGATGCTACGATACCCGCGAGCATCAATTTCCTTGACGGAGAGCCCTCGAATCTCGTTAGGTCATATACCATAGACCTGAACGGATAAGTTCATCGCCCATAGCCTCAGCAAACTCCTTCAAGTTCAGCCCTCGTAATTCTTGTATGGTTCCATCGCTGACTCTTTGAACATTTTTTTGATTTTCGGTGAGCTGGGTCATGCTCATTCTCCCTCCTCCGAATTTTTCTCAGAGAATGCGAAAAAAGACCCCACAGGCAGACTCCATGCGCAAAAAAACTTGCACATAAAATCCAACCCATAGGGTCTTTTACTCGCACAAATGCGAACAAGGGCGTAAATTCTATGAACTCATTTTATCATGAAGCCAATCTGCATACAACCAAAAATTACCAAGCGGGCTTTAGTTGCTCATTTCCCTCGTTGGTCAGTTCCAGGAAGGCGCGATCGTAGCTCACAATGGCTGACTCCGCACGGAA
This sequence comes from Paenibacillus sp. sgz302164, assembly GCF_056120505.1. Taxonomy (NCBI): domain Bacteria; kingdom Bacillati; phylum Bacillota; class Bacilli; order Caryophanales; family Paenibacillaceae; genus Paenibacillus; species Paenibacillus sp. sgz302164. The sequence goes on from NZ_JBVYOL010000011.1 coordinate 60,156, forward strand.
GATAGGCGCCCCAGTCGCCGGTCTACTACCAGCCATATAAGACGCCGACCTTTATCCTCGAGCAGATTGGTTGTTGCATGGAAAATTACATCAAATAAGCCAAACGCGGGTTCTCGATCGACCGGATCGCTACCGGCGACTTTACCGCGAACGAAATCGATCTGCTCATCAAACTACTGGCCGTGGGGAAGGGGGAAGACCACCCTTATTTTAGAATTAGCGCTTTTTAAGATGGGAATTTATCCATTTTATTGCAGGTAATTCCACTCATCTTTTCTATTGATTCACCACTGTTACGCGCTTTCGAAATTTAGGTTCAACAAAGATGCGGGCATGTACGTATGTAAAGCGGGCTATATGGCGATTCGTAGAGCACGTAACGACAAGAAAGGTGTTGGAGCCAATCAGGTTAACACGTATTATTTTAATGTTGAGCATTGTAAGAATCAATGAGCGAGTTTGTTCAGTAATATGGTTCCATCATTAAAAACACTACTACTCCAGTAAAACTGACATATAGCCAAATAGGCATTGTCCATCGAGCAATGCGCCGATGCTTTTGAATTTGATTCGTCCATCCCCAAACAAGTGTGAATAGGGCTAGCGGTACGATTATTGCGGCAAGGATGCTGTGTGAAATTAAAATAAAAAAATAAATGGGTCTGACAATACCTTGACCGCCAAATGTCGCTGTTTCTGATGACATGTAGTGAAATGTTAAATAAGAAACCAGAAATAATAATGTCGAGGTAAAGGAAGCAAGAATGAAACCTTTGTGCACCTCAATGTTTTTTCTCAAAATTGCAATTAAGCTCGATATCAAAAATATAAACGTAAAGCTATTTAAAACTCCATTTATTCTCGGGAAGATGACTAAATCAAATTTGATACTTCCTTTGTATCCTATCGGTGAAAAAAACAAAAGAAGTATAACAAAATTTACAATCAAGGACGTTACAATTATAGGAATCGTATAATTTTTATTATTGGCTGGTTGATCATTTGAGTTCATTTGATCCAAACGCTCCTTCTGCAGGCAGTACCTATTTTCCGGTATTACTAACCGATCGGCGATTTCTTCGATGTTGAATCCTCTACACAGATTTCTTAATACTGCCGTCTCCATTACTAAGAAGGGGCTGTACGCAATGTGGGATATTCTCGGTAACAAATTGCTTTAAAATTTGATATCCAAGCACTCTCGGCAGAGTCGCATCCTCGATCACGAGCGATCTCAGATACTCGTGAAAGGAAGCTGGATGCAGCGACTTGAGCAAGTAACCTTGCGCCCCGCTTTTCAGAGCTTCAAAAAAATACTCAACGTCAGCGCTTTCCGCTTGCAATACGACTAACATTTGGGGATTCATCTTTTTCATTTCTTGAATGGTCTGTGTAGCCTTCATATCGTGTAATTCAACCGCTACAAGCGCAACCTCCGGCTTTAATGAATCGGCGAGTGATATCGCATCCCTTCCGCAGTCAGTTTCCGCTACGACCTCAAATAGCGGATCCAGCTCCAGCAGGTACTTGATCCGCTCTCTATGCTCTTGCGATGGTTCTGCAAGCAACACTCTGTTGATTTGGCTCACCGCTCCTCAACCCCTTTATGGAACCTTAAACCCTATTCCTGTTGCTATTATCGCGTTTTATGTGTTTAGTCGAATGGCCCGAAGTAGTTATTTTCCTCGAAAAATATGACCATTCAGTGTCAATGACATATTATAGATCTTTTTAAGACATATTTAATTGGCTCGCCGTAATAAATTATTGACATTATTGGCGAATATAGCGGATCGAGCGTTATTACGTTTTCCGTATTCAATAAAAAATCAGAAATTAAATGCTTAGTCCCCCGTTTCGTCGATTAATTGTAACTCAATTTGTTTCATCTTATAAAAATAGCCGTTTTGCTCCATCAACTCGGAATACGAACCCGTTTCGATCACCCTTCCTTGCTCCATAACGACGATTCTGTCCATTCCTTCCAAACCGTTAAGCCGGTGACAAATCAGTAGAAGCGTATTTTCGGATGCTTGTTCGTATAAGTGTGCCAAAACACGTTGCTCTGTCACATAGTCCAGCGAAGAGGTCGGCTCATCCAGCAGCCATAGCTTTCCATTGCGAAGCATGGCCCGCGCCAAGGCCAATCGCTGTTTTTCGCCATCTGATAGATTTTCTCCTTTTTCGTACACGGGGTCGGTTAATGAAGTGGTCGGCAATTGCACATTAGCTAGGATATCCAACAGGTCGCTGTCAGAATGGTCCTCAGCATCCATGAGCAAGTTATCTCGGATCGTTCCTCGGAAAAAATGGCTTTGCTGCAGCACGACATTAGCCGTTTTCCAAATGCTCGACTCCTCCAGCTCTTGTACCGATATGCCGTTCAGTCGCAAATCCCCGGCCGTCGGCGTACGCAGCTTGAGCAACAACTCAATCAGCGTGGACTTTCCTGAACCGCTAGGTCCAACAATCGCCGTTTTGGATCCTGGTGGAATTTGCAACGAAAAGTTCTTCAACGCCGGCCTCCACTCCCCTTCATATTGAAAGGAAACGCCGGATAACTCAATAGAAACGGCATGGTTGGTATTCAACGCGCGACTTGGCTGCACCGGCTGCATGGTAGGAGTTAATACTGCTTCCGTCAGCCGCTTGGCTGCATGTTCGCTATCTTGCTTATATGCTGGCAACGTGGCCATAGCCGCTGCTTCTTCAAATACAGTTAATGAGGCCATGACAAGCATAGCCAGATATACGCCAGCTAGCGTTCCATCCGATATCAGATAAGCACCAAGTGCCAACACCCCCCAGGAAATCAGATATGTGACAAAGGCATGCATCGATTGTCCACGTAGCAGTTGTCCGGCCGCTCGCTGCTGCTCGGCTGCCAATGCAGCAGATGCTTGGCGGAGTTGCTGTTCCCGCTGCGCAAGCTGCCCATAAACTTTAAGATCCCGGAAACCATACAACACCTCTGTTACTTCCGAGGACAACAGCGCCCGCTGCTTGCGAACATGCCCATTGATTTTCCGATATCCTAGCAATACGATTCCCGGCACGACCAATACGGTTCCCAGCATACCGAGTAGCATCAAGCAAGCCATCCAGAAAGAAAAGGAGGCGGTAGCCAGCATTGTCGTCAAGAACACCATGACAACAATGATCGGCGGATACGCGACGCGTAAAAAATAGTGCTGCAAACTCTCTACATCCCCAACGATTCGCGCAAGCAGATCCCCGCTTCGGTTTTTATTTAAAATGCCTGGCGTTAAAGGAATGAGCTTGGCAAAAAAGGATGATCGCAAACGGCTAAGCATAGAGAATGTCGCTCGGTGGGAATATAAGCGCTCGCCATAACGACTCACCGCTCGAAGTAAGCCAAGCAGCTTGACCAACGAAGTAAGTACGATCAGCGTATAAAGCGGAGGTGCAAACACCGTTTGCGAAATCAGATATCCGCTCGCAGAAAAGAGGACCACACCAGCGATGCCGGCGACAAATCCGCCTAAAATTGAAAGAATAATATCCTTGCGCTCCCGAATCATAGCTTGAGACAAAATAGCCAACTCGTTCATCCCGGCACCCCTTTGCGTTGGACATCGACCATCTCTGCATACGCAGGCAGGCGTTTCATAAGCTCGTCGTGATGTCCCGAGCCCACTAGGACGCCATGGTCCATAAACAAAATGTTGTCCGCATGTCGAATGGTATACAATCGGTGAGCCACCGTAATCATCGTCGCCGATTTTGCCAAGGTTGCAATCGAACGTTGCAGGATGCCCTCGGTATGAAGATCGAGTCCGACGGTCGGCTCATCGAACAAAATAATGGAGGGTCGCTTCAAAAAAGCCCGCGCTACGGCAAGTCGTTGCTTTTCCCCACCGGAAAGTCCTCTACCGCCTTCACCGACGAGGGTATCAAATCCCTGCTCCAGTTGGGATACAACCTTCGAAAGACCCGCGTCCGCAGCCGCCACCTCAATTTCAGCCCTGGAGACCTTCCGCCCGGCACCGATCGCGATATTATCGGCGAAGGTACCTGCAAAAATGTAAGGATGCTGTGTAATGTAGCTAATATGTTCGAACCATATCGTCTCATTCTGTTGAGTAAGCGGGTTTCCATTCACTAAAATGGTCCCCGACGCCGGTTTTAGTAATCCAGCAATAAGATGGAGCAAGGTTGTTTTGCCGGATCCGCTATGACCAACAAGGGCAATATGATCTCCTGGTCCAATTATGATCGAACCTGTATTCAGCTCAAATGAGTCAGGTGCATACTGAAACCGGACATTGTCCAGTTCAATGGAGGGCGGCATTGGAAACAGCTTCTTCGGGAATGTCAGGAGCCCTACCGGCTGATCTTTCAGATCGTTTCTATCGTTCGTTTCTGTGAGCATGGTTTCAACCTTGCTAATCGCCCCCATACTGGTTCGCCCATTGTGAAAAGCTGTGCCCGAACTCTTTAGTAAGCTGTAAAACTCGGGCACGAGCAACAAAACAAAAAAGGCCGTGCGAAACGACATCGACTTGAAGACAAGCATCTGAATAGCCAGTTCGAGAGCAACAATCCCGATGCTCAGCATCACAATCGATTCCAGCATGAGGGTATTCGTAAACGCAATCTTCAAAATATCCATTGTGGCATCACGGTATCTTAAGCTGCTGCGTTCGATTTCTTGCTGCTGACGGCGGGCCCGTCCGAATATTTTTAACGTAACGAGCCCTTGAAGGGAATCTAGAAATGTACCGGCAAACTCGGCCAACTGCGCATACTTTTCTTCTGATTTATTTTTCGTTTTCAGCCCCACCAAAATCATAAAAATCGGGATAAACGGAGCCGTAACCAGCATGATGATCCCTGAATTGGCATGTTGGGTAAACGCAACGACTAAAATCAGAACGGGGATAATGACCGTTTCCACCATACGCGGCATGTATTGACTGAAATAACTATCCGCCTCATCCACAGCATCCAGCGCCATACTGACCTTCCCCCCCGTTTGCCCTCGAAGAGAGGAAGGCATGGAAGCATGCGTAAAATTCTGAAGCACGGCTGCTCGCATATTTTTTTTGGCGGTTGCTGCCATTTGCAAACCAACTGTCCCGTTCCCATATGACAACAGTGTACGTATCGCCATCACGACCAGTAGGATGCCGAGCAGTAGGGCAACCGATGAAAAAGATGCTTTCTCCACAAAGATCCGCTGGACGGCTTCAGCCAGCAACGCAGCCTGACTTACAATAGCGGCGCCTAGTGCGAGTGAGATGAATGTCAGGTAAATGAGACGTTTGCGTTGGGCGGTCATCTGTACAGCGATCATGCTTCTTTTCCCTTTCACCAAACTCAACTCCTTTATGGTAATAGCCTGCGAGTAATCAGCCTACTTTTTCCCTTTCACGTAATCTGCATCGAACAGGAACAGCTTGAAAACCAAAATAAGGGAAGGAATCAACAGACACATGCCCCCGATAAATACGACAACCAGCGCGAAGCCCATTGAGGATGAGGTGACGCTGCTCTGAATCGTAATGTAGGGATCAAGAATATAGGGATACTGCCCGATCCCGTAAGCGAAAAAGGCACAGAAAAATTGCAGCATGATGCAAACAAATGCTAACCCATAGCGGCGGCCGCGGTATAACAGCCACATCGCAACCATGAAAAAGGCAACAGAAAGTGCAAGCAGCCACCATAAATCCATCATATTTTGATAATGTCGCTCATTGTGTTGCCCCAAATAGATAAAGGCCGTCAGGGCGATAATAATCGTCGGTGTGCTCCAGAACAGCGCGTAGGTCCGCATAAGCTTTAGCGCAGCTTGATCCTCTGCCCGTGAAGCGTAAAACGCCAGAAAACAGGCGCTAATAAACAAGACAGACACAATCGCCAATCCAACGATGCTCCACGACAATGGATTGGTAAATAAAGCCCAGTAATCCAGAGAAACCGTCTGATCCTGCTTCAAGATAAAGCCGCCTTCAGACAGGGCCAGCGCCACGGACAACGAAGCCGGGATCAGCAAACCCGATGCGCCGTACAAAAACAGATAGACGATATTATTTTTGGAACCATAGTTTTCAAATGCATAGAACGAACCGCGAATAGCAAGCAGCACGATTGCAATACTCCCCGGAACAAGCAGCGCCGAGCCATAGTAATAGGCTGTATCCGGAAAAAATCCGATCATGCCGATGTAGAAAAAGACAAAAAATACATTTGTGATCTCCCATACGGGTGACAAATAACGAGAAATCAGACGATTAATGAGGTGGTCCTGCTTGGTCAGGCGGGCATAAAAGGCAAAGAAACCGGCTCCAAAGTCGATGGAGGCTATAATAAGATACCCGTACAAAAACAGCCAAAGTACCGAAATCCCAATCAAATCGTAACTCATCAGGCATGCGCTCCCTTCCCTGCCCTCTTGTCGCCCGCATGCTGCGCCCACTCCTCCATCTCAGTTTCTGCCGGATTATTGTTGAATAAGCGCCGAAGAACAAGAACACTAACTACGCCTAATACGATGTAAAGAAGAAGGAAGAGGAAAAAAAGAATTCTCACGCTTGGCGATGTCGTCGCCGCTTCTTCTACACGCATATATCCTCGTAAAATCCACGGCTGCCGCCCCAACTCAGCGTAAAACCAGCCCAGCTCGACTCCCAAAAATGCGAGCGGCGCGCCTAAAGCAATAATGCGGAGCATCCATTTATTGTGCTCATTGCGTTTTTTCCAGAATGTAAATAGGAAATACAGAACGGATATGCCCAACAATGCAAACCCGATGCCAGCCATCAAGTCAAAAAAGTAATGTACAAGGAGCGGAGGTTGTTCATCCGGAGGAAATTCATTCAGACCTGTTACTTTCGCGTTGAAGTTTCCAAAAGCCAGGAAGCTGAGAATCTTCGGCAGGTGAAGTGCGCCTATAATTTTATGTTCGGCATTAAGCCATCCTAATAAAATCAAATCCGCACCGCTCTCGGTCTCAAAATGCCATTCCCCGGCAGCCAGTTTTTCTGGTTGGTGTTCGGCCAAAAATTTGGCGGACACATCTCCAGCAAACGTGTTTAGCGCGCCGAACAACAGGACAACAGTCATCATAAGCTTCAGTGCTTTTTTGTGATATCCCGTAACGCCCTTTCTAAGCATCGTAAAGGCTGCTATTCCTGCTAGCAGAGCTGCTCCTGTGAGATAGGCCGAGCTTAATCCATGGAACACTTTGGAGAACGTCGCCGGATTCAGCATCGCTTGCACCGGGTTAACGGCTGTAAATTGTCCACCTTGTATGGTAAATCCCCCAGGTTGGTTCATAAAACCATTCACAGTCGTGATAAAAACAGCAGACATGCCTGCCCCTGCGACAATGGGGATTGTGAGCAGCCAATGAATATATGGGTTGTTGAACCGATCCCACGTATACAGATAAATGCCTAGAAAGATAGCTTCAAAAAAGAATGCAAATACCTCCATGAATAACGGAAGCGCAATAACGTTCCCCGCCAACTTCATAAAATTCGGCCACACCAATGCCAGTTGCAGTGAGATTGCCGTGCCTGTTACGACACCGACTGCGACGGATATAACAAACCCCCGCGCCCACCTCTTAGCCATCAGTGTGTAGTGAGAATCTTGCTTGCGGATGCCGGTGAGCTCAGCAATCGCGATCATGAGAGGGATACCGACACCAATCGTCGCGAATATCATATGGAACCCTAGTGTCATTCCTGTCACCAGCTTGCTCCATAGTACCGTATCAATTCCCATTCCTTACTGCCTCCCTTCCAAAGCGATTTGTTATTTGAGTTGATTATATCTCTGTCCTCCAGCAGTTCAATCGCGGTCACATCTTCTCCCATATTCGTTCAAGAAAGGATCAATTCTTTCTGACAACTTGATGAAACCGATAACGTTTCAGCTCACCTTGCATGAGATGAAGAAAGCTACACGGCACTTTGGGCTAGTCGTCTCACGTACAGAAAAGCACATAAATTGGCCAAAACCGCTACCACGGCTAGTCCCCAGAATAGGTTTGCATACGCATGGCTAGGCGGAAGGTGCTCTTGCCATTCCATTGCGCTAGACAAAATGGCAATGCTAAATGCGCCGCTGATAAACTGCATCAGTTGAAACAATCCCGTGCCTGAGCCAATTTGAGAAGAGGGCAACATGCACGAAATTTCGTTTGAAACGCTACTGCTGATGATAGCAAAGCCTAAGCTCATCAGCATGTACACGAACACATTCGCTACCCCAAATTGGGTACCCACTCCTGCAAACAATACGGCCGTCAATAGTACGAGTATAGGAGTCGTGCGCAACATACTGCTGTTTCCCCGCTTGTCGATCATTGCCCCGATCATTCTTGATAGCAGTGTGGACAAAATAGCCCCCGGAAAAATAACAAAACCGGCCTGACTTGCGCTCAAATCAAAATGTTTCAATAGCATTTGCGGCAACAAAAACAGCGTGGCAAAGTTGCATAAATAGGACAAGACCCCGATTAAGGCAAGCACAAGATAGCTTCTGTTAGCCAATAACGACGGAAGCACAAACGGGTGCTTCGCTCGGCGGATATGCAGAGAAAAGAAGAGCAGTCCCGAGATTCCGATCAACAAGGCAATGGGATGATAGTTGGTCAAAAATAGCAACAAACCCGCCGTACCGGCGCTCAAAGTCAATGCCCCCAGTAAATCAAAAGGGCGTTTGGGAAGCGACTCTTTTGGAATATACCGCACAAGCAGTGGGGCAATGCACAACAGCAAGGATGTAATTGCAAAAAGATATTTCCAACCCAGATATTGCACCACCAAGCCACCAATCACAGGACCAAGTCCAAACCCCAGTGATACTGAGGACATGATGAACGTCATCGATTTTCCCCGACGCGCCAACGGTACATAACGGGTCAGAAGCACGATGGACAAGGAGAGCGCCGCACCGGCACCGGCAGCTTGCACAACGCGGGCCGCAAGCAGCACCCAGAAATGGTTGCTCAGCATCGCCCCAACCGACGCGCCTCCTGTCAAAACCAGACTAATGGCGAACAACCTCTTCAACGGAACAAAATCAGACAACCGGCTGTAGGTGATCGAGGAGATGGCGAACATGATAGAATAGCCGGTGACCGTCAACGAAACGATGGATGATGGTAAGTTAAAAGAATGGTTTAAATCGTTTAACGCCAAATTAAACATGGACGTATTCATAGTGACCAACACAACGGTAATGCAAAGCAACGTAATTAGGACGCCTTCATGGGAAAGAAGGAGCACTTCGTTTTTCTCGACCTTCGTGTTGTGGAGTGCGTCCTTCATGGAATTTTCCTTCTTTCATCTTTTGATTTTGGAAAGCTATTTACTTAGCGATCTTAGCGAAGTGCTCCAGAGTGCGAACCAATTGAGCCGTGTAAGACATTTCATTATCGTACCAGGCTACGGTTTTCACCAGTTGCTGGTCCCCTACCGTCAGAACTTTTGTTTGAGTGGCATCAAAAAGTGATCCGAATGTCATCCCCTTAACATCGGAAGATACAATCTCGTCTTCCGTGTATCCGTAAGTTTCCGGATCGGACGCTTCTTTCATAGCGGTGTTAATTTCCTCGACCGTTACCGTGGTATTTAAAACGGCAACGAGCTCAGTCACGGAGCCTGTTGGTACAGGTACACGTTGGGATGCTCCATCCAGTTTACCCTTCAGTTCCGGAAGAACCAGACCAATGGCTTTTGCGGCACCGGTGGAGTAGGGAACGATGTTCTCCGCAGAGGCGCGCGCAGCACGGAAGTCGCCTTTTGGATTCGGAGCGTCAAGCGTGTTTTGGTTGCTCGTATAAGCGTGAACTGTCGTCATTAGCCCAGATTGGATACCGAACTTATCGTGCAAAGCTTTAGCCATAGGGGCTAGGCAGTTCGTTGTGCAGGAAGCACCGGAAATAACCGTTTCCGTTCCGTCCAGCGTGTCGTGGTTAACGTTGTATACGATCGTTTTCATATCGCCTGTAGCAGGGGCGGAAATGACGACTTTCTTCGCTCCCCCTTTCAGGTGAAGCTCGGCTTTTTCTTTCGTGGTGAAGAAGCCTGTACATTCGAGAACGATGTCAACCCCAAGCTCTCCCCATGGAAGTTCTTCAGGATTCCGCGTAGCCAGAACCTTAACCTCTTTCCCGTTTACTTTGAAGGTTCCGTCATGGACTTCAATGTCACCGTGAAAAGTGCCTTGCGTTGTATCATATTTGAGCAGATGAGCCAACATTTTAGCGTTCGTAAGGTCGTTAATTGCTACAACCTCGACGCCTTCCACATCTTGAATTCGGCGAAAAGCGAGTCGTCCGATCCGTCCAAAACCGTTAATGCCTACTTTTACTGTCATTGAAAAATCCCCCTATAAGTTTTATTTATTCCAAACAGGCGAATGCCTGTCATGAAATCAAAATGGGCTCGACGCTATTTCATTCTGGACCGTCTTGTTTTAAAATAAAAGGTACCGATCGGTATCTTTTATATTAGCATAATTCTAGTGAATGGCAAGGTCGGAATTGTGTATAATTTGTTTATAATAAATGGTTAGAATAAGGTTCATACGGAGGAGCTCATGAAAAAAGGGGACAGAACACGGGAACATATCATTATGAAATCGGCTGAAATTTTTAACCAGAGAGGATATGCCGGTACATCGCTAAATGATATTATTGCCGATACCGGAATCAAGAAGGGGGGCATATATCGACATTTTGCCAGTAAAGACGAGATTGCGCTTGAAGCATACAATTACGCTGCCAGTTTGGTCACCAGAAAATTTTCTGAGGCGGTCGATCAAGAGCAGTCCGCGTCAGGTCGGTTGATTGCTTTTTTTCGTGTTTATGAAGATGTTGTCAACAATCCACCATTTATTGGCGGATGCCCCATGCAAAATACGGCTGTAGAAAGTGACGATACTCATTCGGAGCTTTGTGATCAAGCAAGGCAAGGGCTGAATAACGTTTTGGATATGATGAAAATTATTATTCGTGACGGGATTAAAGCAGGGGAGTTTAAGGAAGATCTGGATTCGGATGCGCTTGCTTCATTTGCATTTTCTTTGTTGGAGGGAGGCATTTTGTTAAGCAAGTTGGATGGGGATAACAAGCACATGCTAATGAATATAACAATCTTCTCGTCCTATTTGCAGCAATGCTGCTTAAAGACCAGTTAAACTGTGGTGAACTGGCACATCGGAATAGAACTGGGTATAATCGAATGCTGTAACACCAAGGATTTGAACGTAGTTCCGAATTTGATTTTGGAAATGGAACTTTACCGATCCGGTACGTCTAAGTCCTCACAATCAACCGAAAACCATAGGGTGTGACGCTAGTTGGCTGCTGGGCACATGCCCGGCGCAAGTATGACGAAGCGCTCAAAGCCGCTCCCGAAGCCAACGGCAATCCGGAAACCGTTGCGGCCCAAGGGCTGGCGTATTGCAACCAGCTCTTTGCAATTGAACGAGAGTTGAAGGAATCGACGCCAGAGGAACGATACAAGGCCCGGGAAGAAAGCAGCCGTCCGGTGCTAGAAGCGTACCAGACATGGCTGCGTCAACAGAAGTCCCGGATTATGCCCAAAAGTCTGATCGGTCAGGCGATAGCGTACAGCCTGAACCAGTGGGACAAGCTGACGGCATTCCTGAAGGACGGACGTTTGGAGATCGATCTGTTCGAACAATTGCCGCAACTTCCCGATCTCCAAGCACCGCAGGCCTTGGAACCGTTTATGCCGTGGTCTTTATCACTTCCGGTCACTTGCCGCACGCCATAATCTTCATCCATCATACACGGGCTCCCATCTGGCTGCTAGGTGGGGCCTATTTGACGTTCCTATCGCTGAAACTCTTATCTGAATTCCCGACAGCACAAGCTGTTCTTGACGTGTATGAAGCTGACTTGGCAAACAGATTTGAATTACTGTGTCCGAGTCGTTCGAGGAACTAGGCTGTAGACAGAGCGAAGAAACTCATTGCGGCTGCTATACGGAATCCTTTTCGACAGGCACGTCAATAAAGCCCTATATTCAGATGCTTCTTCAATACAAAGAGCATCTATCCGCCATCGAAAGTGAGATAGCTGCACTCGCTGTTGAGATTGAAGAGTATCAGATTATCGAATCCATTCCCGGTATAGGTGGGAAAATCGTGGCAACGATTATTTCACCGCTGCAGGAAGATGTCGGCCACCAGCATGCCGCATAGAGAACGCCGCTTCTACGGGCCAACCACCTTCGGCATGCCATACTGTGCCAGTCTTTGATGGCGGGAGCGCTCGATAAAAATGAGCACTCTGTGTTTGCCATAACCATCTGAATCTAGAGGAATTTTCAGCGTCCGTGCGGGAAACGGATGCAGTCGCGTCGGGAACTGGGGTTTTATCGGATGTCAGGAGGGTATCGGCACCAATATAGCATCGCTATAGACGAACCAATATAGCTGTGCTATATTGGTCACATGAATACACACGACACTCTGCTCAATGCGGCTTTACAAGTTCTCGAGGAAGAGGGCAAGGCACAGTTCTCGACACGCTCCGTCTGCGCAATTGCGAAGGTGACCGCACCGACGCTGTACCATCACTTCGGCAGCGCCGACGGCCTTCTGAGCGCCGCCATTACGGAAGCATTTGCACAGTTTCTCGAAAGCAAAAGGACTACCACCCAATCCTCCGATCCGGTGATGGCGCTACGCGAGGGCTGGGACGATTACGTGCGCTTCGCGGCGGCTCGTCCACGGCTCTACGCGGTGATGATGAGCCGCGTTCTCGACGACGCTGAAATTCCCGCCGCCGAGCAGGCCTTTGCGTTCCTGATCCAACGCATCGCGGCCATCGCCGCTGAGGGCCGGCTCAGGCCGACGGTGGAGGTGGCTGCCGATCTCATGTGGGCGTCTGCGAATGCTGCATCCCTACTTCACGTCACAGCTCGGCTACGCAAGGTGGTGCCACCCACTTCTGAGGTCCTGGAGCAAATCCGCGAGGGCGCCATACGGTCCATCCTAAATCCCGAACAGAAAGGACGAACACAATGAAAATTCTCGTCACGGGAGGCACCGGTCTGCTCGGCGGCCGCCTGATCACGAAGCTCGTGGAGGACGGTCACGAGATTTTCGCTCTCACACGCTCCACATCATCTCACGCCAAACTCAAGTCCATGGGTGCGACGCCAGTCGATGCCGATCTCGAAAGCAACACGCCACTCATATTGCCGGTGATTGATACGGTTGTGCACGCGGCCGCCCTGTTCCGCTTCTCAGGGCCTCGCGAACCCTTCTTCCGTACCAACGTCGATGGCACCGTAGCCTTGTTGAAGGCAGCTGAGTCCGCCGGTGCGAAGACATTCGTCTACATCAGCGCGGCGGGGATCCTCATGGATAATGGCGGTACGCCCATCCGCGACGCCGATGAAAGCGCGCCAACTTTCTCGAACCACTTCTCCGCCTACTTGGCGAGCAAGGCATGGGCCGAGCCATTGGTTCTGGCAGCCAACAAACCCGGCTTTCGCACCATCGCGCTCCGCCCACCGGCTATCTGGGGGCCTGGTGATCCGTTTAGTCGAGCGCTTCCCGAAGCAGTCAGATCTGGACAGTTCGCCTTCATCGACCGCGGCGACTACGCTTTTGCAACCTGCCACGTGGACAATGTAGTCGAAGCCATACAATGCGCTCTTGAACGCGGAGAAGGCGGCCATGCCTTCTTCATCAAAGACCAGGAAGGGCAGACTTTCCGTGAGTTCGTCTCCTCGCTCGCGAACTTGCAGGGCCTGTCCATCGATAAGCTGCGTTCGATGCCCTACTGGCTTGCCTCTGCCATTGGCCGGCTGCTCGACACTATCTGGGCCGTCACGCGGAAAGACGGCGATCCGCCGATCTCACGCTCGATGATACGCATGATCGGGCGTGAGTTCACAGTCAACGATGCCGCTGCACGTCGAGAGTTGGGCTATGTCGGAAGAACTTTGCGCGACGCCGGCTTGCAAAGCTATGAGGAACCATCTGCTCGACGATAGTGCTTTGGAGGGCGAACGACGGCAATCGCCGGCTAGTCGTTCTCTGGACTTGCTCTTTTTGTCGATGTGGCAGACAGCATCGAAGCCGTGGCGGCAAGCCGAGTCTGTAACTCATCGCTATGTATAACTAAGGGGACGGATGGCCGCGTTCCTTGCTTATTATAGCCTTTCAGTCAAGAAAAAGAGAGCCGTATAGATAGGAGGAGAGTTTCGGCATGCTGATGAGCAAGAGTCAAAAGCTTTGGCTTCAAGCGTTGACCTATACGGTACTGGTCATCCTTGCGGCATACTGTTTGTTTCCGTTTTTGTGGATGGCGGATACGGCATTGAAACCGCTGAATGAAGTGCGGACCGGCCAACCGACGTTTGCGATCAATCACCCGACCTTCGGCAATTTTTCCCGCGTCCTGCTGGAATCCAAATTTGTAACTTTTTTTAGCAACAGTTTGTATATGGCCGCAACAACAACGGTTTTGTCGCTTATGATTTCGATTTTTGCCGGGTATGCCCTAAGCCGCTTCAGCTCTTATCGCGGGGTCAAGGCGGTCAGCGTGACCATACTGTTGTCGCAGATGGTTCCGGGCGTGCTGCTGCTCATTCCTCTGTATCTGCTTATGATGAACATCATATTTCGCATCATCCTTCCGGTATCGATCCCGAGCCTGATTGCAACCGCACTGTTCGCCTTCGTGAACGCCTGGAACGAGTTTTTGTTCGGCTTTGTGTTCATTAACGATGAAGCGCACAGGACGCTCACGCCGGGAATTACCCTTTTTAAAGGGCTCTATACGACAGACTGGGGCAGCATTATGGCGGCGTCCGTGTTGTCAGTGATCCCGATAGTCATTCTTTTTATATTTATGCAGCGTTTTCTCATCGACGGGATGACCGCAGGCGCAGTGAAAGGATAGGAGGAAATCATCATCAAATTCATCATCAAATAACCCGAAAAAAAGCAAATCCATCACATGTCAAGCAGCGGATGCACTGTGCTATAATGAATGTTGCAAGATTAAATATGGGAAATTGACGAAAAGGTGGAAAATGTGAAGATGACGGTTCGGGTTCCGCTGCTTGACGTTTTGCTGGTTGATGATGAGCCGCTTGTACTTGAAGGTCTGAAATTGATGGTGGATTGGGAAAAGCGCGGATTTCGCGTTTGCGGGGAAGCGACGGACGGCGAAGAAGCGCTGGCTTTCATCCGCAAGCGCTGTCCGCATGTCGTCGTGACGGATATTCAAATGCCTGGCCTGGGCGGGCTGCAGCTCATCGAACAATCCAAACAACTCCGGAATGCCCCTCGCAAGTTTATAATCCTTAGCGGCCACGAAGATTTTAATTTCGCTCAAATAGCCATGCGCCACAGCGTGAGCAACTATATTTTGAAACCGATCGACGAAGAAGAGATCGATAAGGTCCTTTTGAAGCTTCATATAGAAATTGCCGATGAGATGAAACGGACGGAGGGGATTTCGCGGGGGCGGGAGCTCTGGTTGAACCGCGCTATTCAGCGCATGCTGGGAGGGAAGTCCGATGTGAGGACCCTCAGCTGCGTCAAACGTTTGCTCGGCGTCGGAGACCGGGAGGAAATTGCTTGTATTGTGGTGAAGCAGACGGGGAGCAAAGCCGGGGACAGTGAGCTGCGCGCCTGGAAACATAACGTTCAAGCTTGGCTTGCGGCCCATTTTCCGGGGCAATTGCTCTGCCTATTTGCGGACGGTATCGGGCAGCTTGCGCTGATCGTCCGCGGCAAAGCGGGATCGCAGCAGGTGGCCGCCGGTCTTCTGTCCAACCAATCGTCTCTTTTTTCGGGAAGCCCGATTGCCGTTTATGCGAGCGAGAGCCGGCACGGCATCGAGTTTATCCAAGATGTGTATGAACAGGCTTCAGGAGCGCAAAGCAAGGAGCGCGATGTCGACATCAGCGATTCGGACTTGAAGCCGCTGCTTCAGGACATCGATAATGGCCGGACAGAAGAAATCCGCTGCCGGGTTCGCGAGCTTTTTGTGAAGTTCGGCGAAAGGCGGACGTCCATGGAAACGGTGAAGCTGTTCGTAGAGAACCTGAAGCTGGAGCTGATGAACATGGTGTCGGATATGACTGCCGACATTCATGTGTTTGGTCCGGAGCTGCTGTCCCTGGGCAGCCGCGAGCGTTTGGAAAGCATGCCGCAGCTTGAGCGCCAAGTGCTTGAGCTATGCGGCTATTCCGCGCTGCATGTGCAGGAGTGGCGCCGGACGAACGCGAGCAATAAAATGCCGCAGCTTATTCACTATGTCAATAAGCATTACAATGAAAAGCTGCAATTGCAAACGGTTGCAGAGCAATTTCAGCTAAATCCGGTTTACTTGGGCCAGCTGTTCAAGAAAACGACCGGCATGCCGTTTAACGAATATATCCACGTCAAGCGGATTGAGGAAGCCAAGAGGCTGCTAAGACGCCCTTCGATGACCATATCGGAGGTGTCCGACAGGATCGGCTACCAAGATACCGATTATTTTACAAGAAAGTTTAAAGCGCTTACAAATGAACTGCCCTCTTCCTACATGACAGCGAATCGTGCGGAATCCGCCAAACAGCCCCAATCGCGGAGGGAAACTTCTGAATGAGAAATCCGTATCTTTTCAACAAAGTCAACGACATCCCGCTCAGCTACAAATTTATGTCCATTTATTTGCTTTGCGTCCTGCTTCCCATCATTGTCATCAATATTTTGTTCTTCGAACGAATCTCTCAGAACATTAAAGCCAGGGAGCAGCAAAACCTGGAGATTTCCCTGGACAGAGCGATGAAGGATTTGAATGGGCTGATCGAAGGGGCCGTAGCCATTAATCACGCGGTGGCGACGGACCGCATGCTGTACGAAGCTCTGGATAAGACGTACGGAAGCCCGGTGGAATTTTACGATGCGTACAACAGCCTGCTCAAAGACAAGGTCACCCACTTCATGCCGGTGAATACGCAAATCGACCAAATCAGCGTGTACACATCAAACCAAAGCATTCAAACCGGCGGGAGCTACTTCAAGCTGGACGAAAGCGTCGTGCGGAGCGAATGGTACAAAAGGTTTGCCGCTTCCCCGGGCAAGGTGCTGTTATACGCCTACAGGGATGCCGATCCCAATAAATACGGCTATTATGTTCCGCATCTAAGCATTATTTCCCGGTTGGAATCGTTCGGCGATGCCAATCTGTTTGCCAAAGTACTGAAAATCGATCTGAATCTGAACAAATTTTACGATGTCCTGTCACGCGAGAAGGACTACATGCAGCTGTACCTGGTCAATGAAAATAACCGGATCGTCATTTCCTCCAAAGAAGGGTATCAGACCGATAAAAATGAGGCGTACGCCGTCTTTGAGCGCGACCGGCCGGATGCCGCGAGCGACAGCATGCTGTTTGAACGGCCGCTTGGCGGCGCTTCCTATATGAGCGGCTGGAGGGTCGTCGGTCTCGCGAGCACGGCCAGAATGGCGAATGCGCTGCAGGAATCGCGCAGCTTTATCGTGCTGCTTGCCGCCGCCAGCATGTTAATTACGTCCGTGCTGACGGCTGTCATGCTGCGTTCGTACCACTACAGGGTCAAGCGTTTGTCCAGACACATGGAGAAGATCAATAACGGCAAATTCGACCTGATCGAATTGAACGAAGGCCGGGATGAAATCGGCGAATTGATCCGCAATTTCAATCGAATGACCTCCAAAATCAACTCCCTCATTAACGATGTCTACAAGCTGGAAATCCAAAAGAAGGACTTGGAGCTGGAACGCATCCGCGCGGAGCTCAATTATTTGCAGAGCCAGATGAATCCGCATTTTTTATTCAACACCTTGAATGCGATGCTTGTGGTATGCACGAAAAACAATTACTCCGACATTACGGAAATTATCAAAAGCCTGTCCAAAATATTAAGGAGGCTGCTGAGCTGGAAGGACGACCTCGTGCCGCTGGAGGAGGAGGTTCTGTTTACCGAGATGTATTTGAAAATCGAAAAATTCCGCTTCGGCGATAAATTCAGCTACGAGTTTGCGGTGGATGAGGAGGCTTACGCCTGCAAGATTCCGAAAATGAGCATCCAGCCGCTCGTCGAAAATGCGTGCAAGCACGGTCTCCAGGCGGTCAAGAGCCCAGGCTTGATCCGCATCTCCATCCGGCTGAAAGCCGACAAGCTCCAAGTCAGCATTCGCGACAACGGCATCGGCATGGACAGCGATACGATCAGGAACATGATGATCAATATGACCAGCGAGTCGGAGGTGAGCGGGAATATCGGCCTCCGCAACGTCTACCGGCGGCTGAAGCTTTATTATGCGGAGCGGGTGCGGTTTCACATCAACAGTGCGCCGAATGAGGGAACCGAAATATTTTTCGAGCTTCCCCTGCTGCATCTCACGCATTGAAAACGAAAGAGGAAAGGGGCATGTGCGCATTGTTTAGTGTGCTGTTGGTGGATGATGAGCCGCGGGCACTTGAAGGGCTTGGGCTGATGCTCGACTGGCAGGCTCTCGGGTTTCAAATTTGCGGGTCGTGCTGCAGCGGAGCGGAGGCGGTGGAGCTGCTCGAAAGGCTCCGCGTCGATCTGATCGTAACCGATATCCGAATGCCGGAGATGGACGGCCTGAGCCTCATCGCCGAGGTGCAAAAGAGGCAGGAAACCCCTGTGAAATTCGTCGTTGTAAGCGGATACGGCGAATTTGAATATGCTCGGCGGGCGATGCAGCTCGGCGTTCGCCATTATATGCTCAAGCCGCTTATCGCCGAGGAGGCTGAGGAGCTGCTGCAGGGCATCGCGCTGGAGCTGGAGGCGGAGGCGGAGCTGCGGCAAATGCGGGCCATCGCCGACGAAGAGGAGACGGCCGCGCAGCTTGCGGAGATCCTGTACGGAGGAGGGGATGAATCTTGCCCTCCCGAGCCGCTCCGCGAGCTGTCCGGCAGGAGCGCAGAGTGGGCCTGCCTGCTCATAGAGGCCGAGGACACGCGCCGCTGGGCCGTCCAAGAGGCGGTCCGGCAGCATATCGCGGCTTCGCGGCAGCCGGCGTTTCTGATCGAGCTCGGCATGCCGGAGCTCTGCGTCGTTATCGGGAGCGGCCGGGAAAGCGGCGGCTGGCTGCAAAAGAGCGCGCACACGCTGTTCCAGGCGCTGCTGCCGCAGGCCGCCGCGGGCTCGTTTGTGGCCGCGGGCTCGCCGTCGCAGAGCTTGGCGGCTCTGCACAGTTCTTTTTTGACTGCGCGGGCGGCTATGGACGGCAAGTTTTTTTGCGAGCGGCCCTGCGTGCTTGTCTATGGCGAGAGCGGGAATGCGGAGTCCAGCTTCCACTTTGAGGAAACTCGGCACGCTCACCGCATCTTGGACGCTCTGGAGGGCCTGGACGAAAGCAGGATGAACGCCGAAATCGATGCGGCCGAGCGAGCTTTTCAAGAAAAGCGGCTGGTGCCGGAGATGGTGAAGATGATCGTCATCCATTTGGTGTACAGGAGCGCAAGTCTGATCAGGGAAATGGACGGCAACCTTGGAAGCTTGCTGCACAAGCACGATATAAGGGCGCTCCAAAGCAGGGCGCTTTCGCTATCTGAAATGCTCCGTTTGCTCAGAGGCTTTTGCGCGGACGCTTTGGAGGAGCTGAAGGCGCTGCAGCGCGACCGGTCGATCGGCATCGTTCATGTGATCAACAGCTTCATCAGAAGCCATTATTGCGAGAGTTTGACGATTAAGGGGCTCGCGGAGAAATTTTACATGCATCCGGTCTACTTGGGCCAATTATTTGCCAAAAAAAACGGGGTCAGCTTCAACGAATATTTGCACGACCTGAGAATCGGGGAGGCGAAGCGGCTGCTCAGGGAAACGGACCTGAAGTCGTATCAAATCGCGGAGCGGCTGGGCTATGCCAATTACGACAAGTTCCTCAAGCAATTTGAGAAGCGGCTTGGGATGAAGCCGAATCTTTACAGGAAAAGCTCGCAGTAGAGAGGCAGCCGGAAATCTCCAAGCCGATCTATATTTTTTCAGGATATTTCTTTAATTGGGAAATTGTATGCGAAGGGGTTCGTTTTTTATAATGAAAGGGGTTACATGAAAGGGTTTACAACCTTGATTTGTAATACGATATCACTGAAGGGGTGCAAGTATGGGGGGAAAAGTAAAATCTGCTTTCATCTCCGGGAACATTGCGGTACTGGCGCTTGGCGCTCTGCTCGCCGGATGCAGTAATTCGTCAAGCAATGGGGCCGGAACGGGATCGTCGTCCGCTGCGGCTGGGCAGAACGGCGGCGTAGAACCGTTCGTAGTGACGGCTTACATCGGAGAATCGCAGCAGCAGCCTACGCCGGACAACAAGATTTATAAATTGATGAAGGAAAAGCTGGGCGTCACGTTTAAGTTCGATTTCCTGGCGGGCGACTCCAAGCAAAAAATGGGCGTCATGGTGGCGGGCGGGGATTACCCGGATCTGCTGACCGGCAATACGACGTTTATCGATGCGGGCGCTTATATCCCGCTTGAGGATTTGATCGAGAAACATGCTCCGAATTTGAAGAAGCTCTATGCGCCTTACTGGAACAAGATGAAGGACCCGAAAGACGGGCACATTTATGTACTGCCGAATTACGGCGTTATCAGCGGCAAAATGCAAACTACATGGTACGGAGGACCTGCCTTCTGGATTCAAAAGGCGGTTCTCAAGGAGTTCGGCTTTCCGAAGGTGAAAACGCTGGACGAATATTTTGCTTTGATCAAAAAATATAAGGAAAAATATCCGCAAATCGAAGGCAAGCCGACTGTCGGGTTCGAGATTTTGAACAGCGACTGGCGCAAGTGGGGACTGTTGAACGCGCCTCAGCATCTGATCGGCCATCCGAACGACGGCGGGGTTGTCGTGAAAGACAATGTGGCGGCCATTTTCGCCGACAAGGATTATGCGAAGAAATATTACAAGAAGCTGAACGAAGTGAATCAGGAGGGGCTGCTCGACAAGGAAGCCTTCGTGCAGAACTATGACCAGTATATGGCCAAAATTTCGGCCGGCAACGTGCTGGGCATGTTCGATCAGCACTGGAACTTCCAGAAGGCGGAGGAGGCCCTGCATACCCAGCAAAAGTACGAGCGGGAATACGTCGGCCTGCCGCTTGTATACGACACAAGCACCAAGGACTACTACCTGGATCGTCCGGCGCTCAATTTGAACAACGGCTTCGGCATCAGCGTCAAGGCCAAGGACCCGGTCAAAATTATCAAGCTGTTCGATACTATAGTTACGGATGAATGGCAGAAAATTTTGATCTGGGGCATCCCGGGAGAGGATTATCAGGTTGACGCCAAAGGGAGATTTTCCAGAACTCAGGAGCAGCGGGATAAGTCCACCGACGCTACCTGGAAGCTCGCCAACAAAGCGGACGCCTTCTTCGGATATGCGCCGAAAATCGATACCGTTGGCAGCTTCCCGGACGGCAACGCGGCTTCCCCCGGCAATCAGCCTGAAGAATATTTGGCGGGCTTGAAGGATTATGACAAAGAGGTGCTGAATGCGTACGGCTTCAAGACTTATGTTGACTTTTTCAGCGAACCGCCGGAAAATCCCGTGCCTTACCCGGCCTGGACGATCAATCTGGTCGATGGCTCGCCGGCCAAAATCGCCAACACCAAGATAGACGACCTGTCAACCAAGTATTTGCCGAAGGCCGTATTGTCGAAGCCGGATCAGTTCGACGCCGTCTGGGACGAATACGTCGCACAGATCGCCAAGGCGAATCCGAAGGCTTACGAGGACCGGATCAACGAGCAAATCCAGTGGAGGCTTAAAAACTGGAGCAAGTAAAAGGAAGGTCGACCGATCGCCGTCATGCAGCGAAGCACCGGGCGCCGGGAGAAACGCGCGGTGCAAGAAATGCTTAACCTGCAGGCGGCAATTGGAGAGAAGGATGGAGTGAGGAGAACCATATGGCTGAGACACTAACGAGCCGGGCCGCAGAGAGAGAATCTGCTGCCCGGAAAGCCGGAAAAAGCATGTTCGACTGGACAACGATCAAAAGTCAAAAGCAGCTTATTTTTATGTCGGTGCCGCTCCTGATCTATGTCATCATCTTTGCGTATGTGCCGGTCTGGGGCTGGCTGATGGCTTTTCAAAATTACAAGCCGGCCAAAAGCATCTTCAATCAGGAATGGGTCGGATTGAAACATTTCAAATTCCTGTTTACGGACGATACGTTCCTGCGGGTCATGCGCAATACGATCGGGATGAGCCTGATCAATCTGGTTCTCGGTTTCTTCAGCGCGATTGTTCTGGCGCTGCTGCTCAATGAAATCAAGAACATGTTGATGAAGCGGGTGGTGCAGACGATTTCGTATTTGCCGCACTTTTTGTCGTGGGTCATTGCCGCAGGCATCGTAGCGACTTCGTTGTCGATTAACGACGGCATCGTCAATACCGTGCTGCTCAAGCTGCATATCGTCGATGAGCCGGTATTGTGGCTGAGCGAGGGCAAATATTTCTGGGGCATAGTCGGCGCTTCCAACGTGTGGAAGGAAGTAGGATGGAACACGATCATCTACCTGGCGGCCATCGCTTCAATTGACCCGTCGCTCTACGAGGCGGCCGATATGGACGGCGCCAACCGCTACCAGAAGATGCTGTACATCACGCTGCCCGGCATTAAAGCGACATTCGTCATTTTGCTGATCATGTCTATCGGCCATATTTTGGACGCAGGCTTCGAAATCCAATACTTGCTTGGCAACGGCCTGGTTGCGGACTGGTCGGAAACGATCGACATTTTTGTGCTGAAATACGGCATCTCCCAGTTTAACTATTCGATGGCGACCGCCGGGGGCATGTTCAAAACGGTTGTCAGCGTCACCCTGCTGCTGATGGCCAACTGGATCGCCAAGCGTTTGGGAGAAGAGCGGCTTTTATAAAGCTTAAGGAGGGGCCGTCATGGCGAGACCAGGAAGGCCGGGCAGCATTGAGCCCGTTTTGTTTAATACGGCCAACGCCATATTCATGATTCTGCTCGTCACCATTACGGTGTATCCGTTTTTAAACACGATCGCCGTATCGCTCAATGACGGGATGGATTCGATCAGAGGCGGCATTTATTTATGGCCCCGCGTATGGACGCTGCAAAATTACAAGGCCATTTTCATCAGCGGCACCGTTTATCACGCATTTCTCATCTCGGTGTCCAGAACGATTCTGTCTACCGCACTCAACATTTTTCTGACGACCATGCTGGCCTATGCGCTCAGCCGCAAGGAGTACATTTGGCGCAAGCCGATCACGCTGGTTTTCGTGCTGACGATGTATTTCAACGCAGGGCTGATTCCGGGCTACTTTCTGATCAAAGGTCTTGGCTTGCTGAACAGCTTCTGGGTGTACATTTTGCCGTCCATGATCAGCGCGTTTAACCTGATTGTCATTCGCACCTACATGGGCACTTTGCCGGACAGTCTAGTGGAATCGGCGAAAATGGACGGAGCGGGCGACTTCCGGATTTTCATGCAAATCATTTTCCCGCTCTGCAAGCCGGTGCTCGCCACCGTCGCCCTGTTCGTGGCCGTAGGTTCGTGGAACACATGGTTCGATACGTTTTTGTACGCGTCCTCGCAGCAGAATCTGAGCACGCTTCAATACGAGCTGATGAAGCTGCTCGCATCGACGCTGAATTCGAACAGCGATCCGAACCTGGTCAACGGAGCCGGAATGACCAAAGATACGGCAAGCGGCATGGTGACGCCGGTATCGATCCGGGCCGCAATCACGATTGTAGCCGCCGCTCCGATCTTGTTCGTGTACCCGTTCCTGCAAAAATACTTCGTAGTCGGCTTGCATGTAGGCAGCGTGAAGGAGTGAACGTGTGAAAGTGTGACTTCGTGAAGGGGGGGAATATGTGGGAGCGTGGCTTCGTGAAGGGGTGAGCCCGTCAAAGTGTGAGCCCGCGGAGGCGTGAATTCGCGAAAGCGTGAACCTGTGAAGGCGTGGCTCCGTGAAAGTGCAGCTACCGGAAGCAGACCCGGCCTTTGCGGCCGGGGCTTTTCTACCGGCGCCGCACGTGGGAGAGGTGCGCGTCGGGGGAGCATTCCGGGATAACCGGGAGGGTATCCCGTGTGTTTGGCGTGCACCGAAGCCGCCCAAAGGCGCGAAGCTGGCGCGGCCGTCGGCGACGCGGCCGCGCCAGGGCGGA
>NZ_JBVYOL010000011.1:84470-128009 GCF_056120505.1 Paenibacillus sp. sgz302164
CTGCGCAAAGGCGCCACGGTGACGCGGCTGCTCCAGAGCGGACGGCAGCGCAGCTGCGCAAAGGCGCCACGGTGACGCGGCTGCTCCAGAGCGTACGGCAGCGCAGCTGCGCAAAGGCGCCACGGTGACGCGGCTGCTCCAGAGCGGACGGCAGCGCAACTGCGCAAAGGCGCCACGCGGCACAGCCGCGATCTTTCCCGACGCGCGCCTCTCCCGCGCGGACAGCAGTGCTGCATAGCGGGGGGAGGCGCGATGCGGGCTGGCAGAGAGAAAACCTGCAAAAGTGCAGGTTTTCTCCGTACAATTGGTTCATTTTGGCGAAAAGCCTGCGAAAGTGCAGGAATTTTCGGTAAAAATGAACCTGGGCCCATGTGCATGGCAAAAAGCCTGCACAATTGCAGGAATTTATCCTTGGCCGGCGTGCCGACGAGCAAAAAGATGTATTATTGCAGGTTTTTTCGCGCAGCCAGCAGGCAGATAACGCGCAGAAAACCTGCAACAAGTTGAAAAAGTGACGGGGAGGGGGAATTGGAGGGAGCACAATTGCAGGTTTTTCGCGCGCTAGCCCCCATGCCGTGGCTTGGCGGCAAGTTTTTTGGGCAGCCGCCCGCCAGCCTGCCAATCTCCACACGTCGGAGTGCGCCGGGCTGATCACCTTTTTCGCCTAGGTCGGGTCAGATGAATTAACTTGCAGGCCAGCATTCCAATCGGCGGATCAACCTGCTGCTGAACCCGCCCCGGCCGGTCATTTGTGGAAAAGATTTATCTCACTACATTTAAAGGAGTTGTTAAATTACGTGAAAAGAGTGCTGCAGGCTTTGACCGGAATCATCCTTTCGTTTGTATTGCTGCTGTCGGGCGTAATGCCGCAAGGCAAGGTGGCGGTCGCCGCCGGTGCGCCGGATTCGCTGCTGAGCTCCGACTTCGAGGATGGAACGACGCAGGGCTGGACCCCTAGGGGAAGCATTTCCCTGACCCTGGATTCCGCCGAAAAACACGGAGGCGCTTCCAGCCTTCGAGTCGACAATCGCCAGGCGACATGGCACGGGGCGAGCCACGACCTGACGGGCAGCCTGGGCTCAGGCCAGAAGATGCACGTGTCTGCCTGGGTCATGTTTAATAGCGGGCCTGCGGAGCAGACGTTTTCGCTTTCTTTTGAAAGAGGCTTTACGTCAAGCTCCGGGAAAAACGCCCAATATGACAATGCGGCGCAGGCCAAAGCGTCCAAAGGGGTCTGGACGAAGCTGGAGGCCGATTACACCGTCCCGGTCGACACCGATATGAACCGGATTTCCGCGTACGTTGAAACGGCGTGGAAAACAGCGCCGACGGCGGACGATCTCATCGGCTTTTATCTCGATGATATTGCAATCGTGCCCGTGAGCGCGTCGGGAAGCGGAAGTGTCGTTTTTGCCGCAGATTTCGAGGATGGCACGAAGGGAACATGGAGCCCGCGGGCCGGCGAAGCGCTGACCGTTGTCAATAGCGAGAAGCACGGCGGCAGCTACAGCCTGTTGACATCGGGCAGAACCGCAACGTTTAACGGGCCGTCCGCCAGCTTGTTCAGCGCCGTAAAGCCGGGCAAAACGTATCATGTATCGATATGGGCGATGTATAAGGACGGGCCGGCTTCGCAGGGCATATCCGCATCGACCGAAAAAGAGTTCAATCATGATGCGGCCAGCCGCAAATACGAAACCTTTGCAACGGTTGTTTTGAACAAAGGGGAATGGAAGCGGATCGAGGGAGATATCACAATTCCCGCTGACCCGACGCTGACGGATATCAAGCTGTATGCGGAGACCCCCTGGAAGCCGGACGATCAAACGACGCCAAATGATCTGATTGCTTTTTACATCGACGATGTGACCGTAACCGAAGCTGCTTCCATCGATATCCAGCGGGATATCCCGGATCTGCATTCGGTGCTTGATCCGTATTTTCCGATCGGAACCGCCATCGATCCCGCCGATGTGTTGAACGCTTCGGACATTCATTCCGAACTGATCAAGAAACATTTCAAAAGCTTGACGGCGGGCAATTTTATGAAGCCGGACGCCATCCAGCCGGTCGAAGGGCAGTTCGTCTGGACGAACGCCGATAAGCTGGTGCAGTTTGCCCAAGCGAACGGCATGCTTGTGAGAGGACACACGCTTGTATGGCACAGCCAGATTCCCGCTTGGTTTTTCACGGACCCGGCCGATCCGAGCAAGCCGGCGACGAGAGCGCAGCTGCTTGCCAGACTGGAAACGCACATCAAGACGGTGGTAGGCCGTTATAAAGGAAAAATCCAGTACTGGGACGTAGCCAACGAAGTATTGTCCGAGGACGGAAGCCTGCGCGGGACGGATAACGGCTCCAAGTGGAAAAGCATTATCGGCGATGTGGACGGCGACGGTTACGACAGCGATTATATCGAGCTCGCTTTCAAATACGCGCATGAAGCCGATCCGGATGCCAAGCTTGTCATCAACGATTACAATCTGGAAAGCTCGAATGCCAAGCTGGACGGCATGGTTGCGCTAGTGAAGAGAATGCTTGCCAAAGGCATTCCGGTGCATGCGGTCGGATTCCAAATGCACATTTCGAACGCCGCCCCCAGCATCGAGCAGATGCGCAGCGCCATCGAGAAGATCGGGGCTCTCGGAGTGAAGGTTCAGTCGACCGAGCTCGACATGTCGATCTATGCGAATTCAACCGAGAGCGAGAAGCCGGTAACGGACGCCATTTTGCTGGAGCAGGCCCGGCGGTACCGCGAGCTGTTCGAGATGTACAAACAGGAAGCGCAAAAGGGATATCTGGATTCGGTCACGATCTGGGGAATGGCCGACGACGGAACGTGGCTGGATAATTTCCCGGTCAAAGGGCGCAAGGACGCTCCTCTGCTGTTTGACAGGCAGCTGCAGGCGAAGCCGGCATTTTGGGGAATTGTCGATCCTTCGAAGCTCCCGGTTTACCGGAACGTCATGCAGGCAGCCCAAGGAACGCCGGTAATCGGCGCCACCCCGGATAAAATGTGGAAAGCCCTGAAGCCTACGAAGGTCGAAACGCGGGTAAGCGGCCAGAACGGAGCGACGGCGGAAGCGAGAACGATGTGGGATGCCTCCCATTTGTACGTTTTGCTGGAAGTGAAGGACAGTACGCGCAGCGGCAATGACAGCGTAGAAATTTTTATCGATCCGAATTACGATAAATCGAGCTCGTATATGCCCGACGATCTGCACTATACGATCGGCTGCAACGGTTCCGGGTCGGCGGCGGGCATTCAGCGCATCGTTACGCAGACCGCTGACGGTTACGCCGTGCAAGCGGTGATCCCGCTCAGCCAAGCCGGTGCTGCGCTGGCTGCAGGCGGCAAGCTGGGCATCGATTTCCGCGTGAACGATGACCAGGGCGGGGGAACTGTCGTTTCCTCCGCGGTGTGGAACGATTTCACGAATCACCAGAACACCGATCCGTCCAAGTTCGGAGATGTAGTCCTGGGCAACCCCGCGAAAATGATGGATGCCATTTATGGCACGCCGGTGATCGACGGCACCGTTGACGAGCTTTGGAGCCGTGCGCAAGCCGCCGGCACGGATGTATGGGTGCAGGGCACCTCAGGCTCGACGGCTGTCTTTAAGACGGCTTGGGACGAAAACTACCTGTACGTACTCGCGGACGTTACCGACAGCCTGCTAAGCAAAAAGAGCAGCAACGCTTACGAGCAGGACTCGGTGGAGCTTTTTATCGATCAGAACAAGCATCAAAGCTCCTACTACGAAACGGACGATGCCCAGTACAGAGTGAATTTTGACAATGAGGCGTCGTTTTCGGAAAACGGAGACAAAGCGCGTTTCAAATCGGCGACGAAGCTGACCGACCACGGCTATATCGTGGAGGCGGCCATCCCGCTCTCGGCGGTCACACCTAAGATCGGGACGCTGCTTGGCTTCGACCTGCAGGTGAACAACGATCAAACCGGCAGCGGCAAACGGGACAGCGTCGCTATCTGGTCCGACCCTTCCGGCAACTCGTACCGCGATACCTCCGGCTTCGGCACCGTGCAGCTGATCGCGGAACCGGTAACGGTCGCTTACCTGCAAAAGCTTGTCAATCAATACGCAAAAGACGGTTCGATCAACAACCGCGGGACCGCGAACAGCCTGCTGAAAAAGCTGGAAAAAGGCAAAGTGGAGCCGTTTATCAACGAGGTGAAGGCGCAGAAAGGCAAACATATCAAAGCGGCGGCGGCAGACGAGCTTTTGCGGAATGCGAAGCTGCTGCTCCATAAGTAAGCAGGCTGCCCCCCGAGTCACCCTGACTTGGGGGTGCCGATTGAAGTAGTTGCTCCCAGAGACGTTGCGAGGGGGGGGATGGTACGATAAGTATTGCTGGATAGTGAGAAAAGTGAACCAAAAAGCTCCCGGAAGGTTCTGTGGGCTTTTTGGTTGTTTGGACATAAAGTGCAATGAGGGCATCGCGGTTCGCGCAAAGCGAAACAGGCAATGAACATGCCGGAAACAGGCGGATGAAACTGGGGAAGAGAAACTTTCCACGACTGCAAGCCGGACCGACAGCATAATCTGTCTCGCAGCGCGAAGAAAGCCTGCAAAAGTGCAGCTTTTGCTCGATGAATACGCTGCCCACGACAAATTCCTGCAAATGTGCAGGCTTTTCGCCGCAAACATGGGCCCTGGCTCATTTTGATCGCAAATTCCTGCACAATCGCAGGCTTTTCGCCAAAATGAGCCGATTTCATAGAAAAAACCTGCACTTTCGCAGGTTTTCCCCCTTCCAAGCCGCCTTGTCTCCCCATTTCATCGTAGCAACCCGTGTTGGGGAGGCTTGGCCCACAACCCTTACGGTTCCTTTACCCGGTCACTTTATCAACAGTCTGATTTTCGTAGTCTTTCTAAGCGTTCATAGAGATGCGTCTCACCCATGTAGGTTTCTCAACAACCTGACTTTTACGGTCTATGCAGGCTTTACGGTCTTTACAGGCTTGCGGCCGTCAACCGCTCATCGAACGGGCTGCACCGCCTTTGGCGGCAAAACGAAACATCTTTGCCTCGGCCCGCCCCTTTTGGTTAGCGCTTGCGCGCCAGTATGAGCTCATTCAAGTACCGTTTGCGGACTTGTCCGCCAAATTCGCCGTCGATTAAAAGGCGGATGCATTGAAACAGCTGCTCCCGGTCGTGTTCGGACATGGTCCGGTGATCCGAATAAGTGGACAGCAGCTGGATGTATGGCTCCCGGTTGTAAGTCTCCTCGGTAACGTAGCTGCGGATCACCGGCTTTTCGAACAATCCCGACGCTTCCAGGTCCGCCGTATCGGGCTGCCACTCCGCTATGTCGGGGAGACGGAATTTGTCCGTAGCCCGGGGCTTATAGCGCTCATAACAATCCTGCACCCGCTCGAAGAAATCCTGATCGCCCCCCGCGACGTGGTTATAACGGATAATAGCCAAATGCCCTCCGGGGCGCAGCAAGGAGTACGTTTTGTTAAAGCGGACGGCCGGATCGATCCAATGGAACGCCGTGGCCGCCAGAACCAGGTCGTACTGCGCCCCGGCCGGAGGCTCCCACTCTTCGAAAGCGGTTGTCTGAATATCGACCCTATCGAACGGGGCCAGCTTGTTGCGGGCTACCCGCGCCATATCGGCACCTAGCTCGATAGCCGTAATGCGGCAGCCGCGTTCGGCGAGCGGAAGCGTCGCAATGCCGGTTCCGGCCCCGATCTCCAGCACGTGGGATGCGAAGGAGCATCCGGTTAAACGAAACAGCTCGTCGAAAAGTTCCCCGGGATACCGGTTGCGCGCTTGATCATACAGCTCCGCCACTTCGTTAAAGGTCGCCTTCTTTTCCATTGTCATTCGACACCGTCCTTTTCATTCAATTTCTAGTTAGAATTAATCAGATTTACGATTTCGATTTGATTGGTTTCAATAGCTCTGTCCAAAGGGCTTCCATTATAAGACGATATTTTACCTTTAAATTTCACGTGTGTTTTAAAATCAACGCCCAGTTCTAATAATAGTTGGACTATCTCCTTATATCCTAAACCGCAAATCCAAAACAGCAGCTCTGATTTAGGGGTTGTCTCACTTCTATAATCCGCTCCGTTTGCTAATAGGTATTCAGCAATTTTGAGATTATTTCTCCAACAAGCCCACTTGAACGCTGCTGAAAAATACTTTTTATCTATTCCATTTTCCACCAGCGTTTTAGCTGCTTCTAAATTCCCTCCATCAAGATTCGTTGTGAAATCAAGCAGAGAGCTTTTTAGACCGTCTACCTGATTTATATCTGCACCCTTGGACAATAGTAATTCATTGATCTCCCTGCTTCCGTGAGCACATGCAAAATGAATCGGTTGAAGATTGTTAGGACCTTTAGAATGGACGTCTGCTCCAACTTCAATTAAATATTTGGTGATATGGTAGTGGTTGTTAGTAATAGCAATTGATAAAGGCGATTGTCTCCCAACATCTTTAATTTCCTTGTCTGCTCCTGCTTCAATTAAAAGTTTTACGATATCCAGATTTCCGTTTTTGCAGCAAATTTGTAACGGAGTCCCTTGGATTGGATTTGAATAGTCAGTTAGTTTTTTATTGAGTATAGTAGGCTTAACGTTAATCAAAAGTTTTTGAACCAATTCTTTATTTTGATTGTAACAAGCGGAATGTAAAGTTTCTTCAAATATTTTTGTCATTTTAATCATCCTTAGACACTTGATCTACTCTAATTTCTATGTGATGGTAATTTGTCCAGTTGCCGGCGCCTACTATGTTGATGAGATCAGGAGCACCTCCACCTTCCTTCCCTGCTTCAGCGGTTGAAAGCGGCCCTTTTAGCGTTTTATGCACGTGTGCCGTTCCAAGTACTTGATTAGCATCATTATAGAAGATCAACGTAAGTTTATAATCATTCGATCCGGGCACTTTTCCACTGATCCATGCTGTTGCAACCGTGTAGTTCTCTGTATTGCGTTGGCGTTGAATGCCTAGCTGGACCCTTTCTTTCGAATCAGTCAGGTTCAGTAGAGGAGGTGCTGGAAGACCAAAGTAAAACGGAAATGTTTCTTGTAGAGTTATGATCTGAGTTGAGGTTACATCATAATGAACAGGAATTAATAACGTTGATGTTACACCTTTTCCTGCTCCTGCTTCGTTAAATAGCGCATATGGGATTTTAGCGATTATATCGCCCGCTGCATTCCAAAAGCTGAGCTTCCCCCACACATACCGCTCAAGCGGTCCAGGATTAATTCGGCCTACATTCCAAGCTTCATCTTGCAAGGCAAAATGGCCTTGAACAAAGGTACGCTCCCCCAATTTAACAACGTGAATATCACTTATGGTCATTAACTCACCGTAATCCGGGCTTATAGCACTTGGGAAAAGGGACTTATCGATTTCACCGTTATTTATTTCAGGGTTAATCAACCACTGATCTCCTTTCCAAGCGGTTTCGATTTGAAGTGCGTAAAATCCTGACGGCGATAAAAACTCGGCTTTGGCATGTACGGTTTGTGGCGATAAAACAGCCCCATTTGCTGCATCGTGGTATGGCAGATCGTACAGGGGCGTATCTGCAGCCAAATGGATGTCGGCATTAAACGGCTTAATTACACCAAGTTTGTAGTTTTCGATTCTAATCCACATATCTCCAAGCCATGTAGTGTGAATCTGAATCCATGCATAACCATCTGGTTGTGTAAAGGTACTGTCTTCTTCAGATTGAGTCCGAACTACTTTTACATTCTGGGGGCTCAGAGAGGCCACGGGCTCTAATTTATCGTCCGGTTCGGAATACAACTTAGTTGTATCTAAAAGGCTTATAATCCTAGGCATACCATTGGATAAGGATTCATTAGACGTCGTTTGCGCCTGTACTTGAAAAGCATTTAAGAAATTTGAAAAGAATATAAGCACAATACACATAAATAAAGAAGATTTTCTCAACTTACCACCTCATTCTTCATTTTCTTGCAATTATCAAAAAACGTTTAGAATTGGTCATTAAGCCCTTTTCTGTTTGGTTTTGTTCAATAAATTTTTCTAATACAACAAAGTCATTTTCGAATTGTCCAAAGTTCGGAATTATTGGAGTGTGTTTCAACAAGAATATTAAATCTTCGTAAGATCGGTAATACTCCGTTGAGTCGTACTCAAATGTTTGAATATCCTTAAATCCTGCTTCGCTTAATTCTGTAATATATTTATTCTGTAACGTTCCATCCTGAATACCAAATGACTGCCCTCGGCCAAAAGCCTGTTTCATGTTAATTTTATCCTCTTCGCTAACTTGCTGCGTAAGGAATATGCCGTCATGTGCTAAGACTTTGGCTACTTCTTCCGCATAAAATGGTGCGTGACGAGAAGATACAACATTAAAAAAGCTCTCTGGGAAATTGATTTTCTCAGCATCCATTTGCAAAATACGCACATTTGATGTCCTTGCCCGCCGCCAGTACCTATATCCAACAATATGTCTGATTTCTTGCACCTTCGGGAAACTTCGTGAAAAAAATCCCATTTTGCGCCTTCAGATATGCTGCTAACTTTACTAAAGTCCCATCCGTTTAATTGTCCAACGCGGTCGTAAAAATTTTTATATTCCAGCTCGTTCATTAATTTTCAATCCTTCCAATGAGATAATAAAAGCCAGAGGATTTAGAATTGCTGAATAGGAGCCGATGGCAGTTCATCAGTCCTGTTATTCAGACAACTCTTGGTATCCCTTGGCTTTATCCAAGGATGACAGCCGACACCGTTCAAAGTTTAGTTTCACTGTAATCAAAAGGGCAGAGTCCCCCCCTTGATGGCTGGTACGCGTTTTTTTCCAGCCCGAAAACTAAATACCTCGAACGAAACGGATTGTCATCCAATTCACCTCATTTTGAAAGTTATTCCAATTATAGTTCTAATGTTAATGACAAGCAAGATTTTTGATCGCGGTGCAGTTCGTGTTTTTTTCTGATCGCAGGAATCGTTTTGGGTCATGCAAGTAAGAAGAAAAAGCTACTTTAGTTTATTGGAAAAATTAGGGAATTTAGGTAACCTTATGTGTGTTAAAAACACGATTCAAGGAGGCTTTACACATGCCATGGTACCGATCTATGTTTGTCACGACATTGCTTATTGTCTGTTTATTGGGAATGTTACCCGGTATAACAGCATCAGCAGTCGACCAGAAGCCCTTGAAAGTATTCGTCGATACGAAACAAATCTCGTTCCAAATTCAACCGCAGATCATAAACGGTACAACCCTTGTCCAGTTTCGGCCGCTTTTCGAAGCGATGGGTATGGAAGTGAAATGAGATGAAGCCAACAGGCTTGTGACCGGGTCGAAGTCAGGTCTAACACTCTCTCTTCACATTGGCGACCTGGAGGCGACTGTTAACGGCAAGAAGGTCGAGTTGAGCCAAAGCGCACAAATTATGAACGGCAGCACCATGGTGCCGCTGCGTTTTATCGGGGAGTCATCGGACGCTATTGTCCATTGGGATCCGGTAAACAGGGAAATTACGGTGATTACCAGTGACTTGCTGAAGAGTCTGGGCATTACAAAGGAAGAGGCGCAGCGGCGTTTAGATGATTATGCCGCCAAGCAGTCGAAACAGACAGAGCCCTCGACAGATGGGACAGTTGCTACTCCAACACCTCAAGAGCCGGGGCAGGCGGCACCGACCTCTCCCCCTAAATCAACAGCACAAGCCGGTGCGCCTGTGGACCTCTCTGCTTTACAAGGAATGTACTATGGATTTAGGGACGATTTCGGAGGCTATGAATGCGGTGGTGCCTGCTGGGACATCTATAGCTTCCTCCCTGACAACCGTATTCTGGTCGGCGCTCCACCGCATGGCGGACCGGAAACAATCGATTGTACCCGAGACAGCTGCAGCACCTATACTATTTCTGACGGAAAGCTCAAGCTAAGCAATGGAAAAAGTTTTGCGATCACCACTTCAGATAAAGGTGAACTAGTCATTAATGATGTGACCCTATCTCCTGTTTTCCCTGTAGCTGATGGCTTTAAGCTTCAAGGGACATACAAATACATTGGCTATAGCGGCTTAGTCGGCGTTAATGCAGCTTCCTCGTCCTGGACGGAATACCTATCCTTCGCCAAAGACGGCACGTTCAAAAGCACCGATCTGACTCTAAGCTCTCTGGACGTTATTTCATCGGCAACCAATTCGACCGGCTCGAAGAGCGACAAGGGAACGTACAGTATATCAGGCAACACTATCGTGCTTACCTATGGGGATGGAACCGTAGTGAGCAGGCTCTTTTTCAACCATGGCGACGCGGGTGTCGAGAACCCCAAGAAAATCCAGGTTGGGAGTGACCGCTTCTACATTCCAGACGAGAAATAAAAATAACCGCCGAGGTTTCTCGAAAGTCAGAAGGGGTACAAGCGTGCCCCTTTGACACAAAAGTACCCGCAATAATATTATTGTGGGTACTTTTGTTACTTTGCAGTAAATCCCAATAATGTGGAGGAATTGAACTATTCTAATAAAATTTTATTTTCTTCAACTGTGAGTGTCCTGGCTCTTGTGCCAATTAGTAAGTTCATAAGATCTCTTCTCGCTTTACTCAACTCATCGGAAGGTACTCCGTAATCATGTGGCTCCTTCTCATCACTGGATGCGAACAAACTGCTGAAAAATTCATCATTTTCCGGTATTGTTAATTCCACTGGAAATTTTATTGTCTGATCTTTCTTATATAATTCATAAACAGTATGTGCCTTATAAGACCCCTCTTCCCCTTTCTTTCCTTTTTGATAACTTATATTCATTTCGGCTATTCTGCATGTCGGATAAGGATCGTCAGATTGTAATGGCAGTATTTTGTCTTCATACATTTTTTTTATTTTTAGATAGTCCACATGCTTATCTATATTTTTCTGTAGGTTTTCTTTACTTTTATCCGTGGTATGCCATGTCATACGCGCGTAATATTCCCATAATGATTCCGCATCTTTTTGTTTAAAAAGCATCGGGTAATATTCGGTTATTATTTGTGTTACTGTTGACAAGGATACTATAGGCTCAGAAGGAACCATTTTCTTTGCTACTTCTAACTGATTCTTTGCGTTTTGTAATAGTTTTTCATAATTTTGGTCAGTGACAGACTTGCTTTCCACGGATACACTTCTTTGCTCACAACCAGCTAGTAATGTTAAA
Source organism: Paenibacillus sp. sgz302164 (assembly GCF_056120505.1). NCBI lineage: Bacteria > Bacillati > Bacillota > Bacilli > Caryophanales > Paenibacillaceae > Paenibacillus > Paenibacillus sp. sgz302164. The sequence goes on from NZ_JBVYOL010000011.1 coordinate 95,650, forward strand.
CTTAATATCATTACAGGGATTGTTTTTCGTAAAACCTTCATAAACCCACACCTTTCGTTATAGACAGAGATGCACCAGAAAACGGAGATGTTTACTGGTGCTATTGATATTATTAGTATGGGAAACCCGCTAGCGTGCAAAGAGAAAATGTTCAAGCTACTTGCTGCGTGAAATTCCTGGAAGCTGTTCTCCAAAGCTTTCCTTAAAGTCATTGAAAAGCTTGAATAATTAACCTTTGATTTTCATTAGTATCCCCAACTAGGACGGGGACCATATCATAACGATTTATCATCTATAATGCTGTCAACAAATAAGTCTTTATGTTTGGTTACTAACAAACGGTGCGTAATCCTTTTGGTATGATAGTTTTGTCTCCTCGTAAGTTGGAACTTCCAGCAGTTCTACATTTGTAATCTCTATATGTAAAAATTCCTTCGCAAGTATCCTCACGCTATTCTTAATGTCATCTATACCCCAGGACTGTGACAATTTTGACCACATATCAATATAAATTGGTTTGTAACCTTTTTCATTCACTGGAGCAAAGTGATTCACTTGATATGAAACATCTTCTGAATTCCTCGGATATATGAAATTATAATGAATATCGTTTTGACTATTTAAGAACTCCTCAATTTCTTCGCAGTATTCTTTATCGTCTGTTTTATCAAGTTCCTTTTCTAACAGATTTTTTAGGCATTTCGCTGTTGTGAGCTCAAAATATCCTAAAAAGTTTTTTTGCTCTTCATCAGAATAAAGTGTAATTTCATCGTTGCAACTTTTATTACAGAATCCATATACCCCATACCAAAAAAGCCAGTGTCGAACTCGAACGTACACAGTCATTATAATAATTCCCAACCCTCGTTCGTTATAACAAAAGGACACCCGGCAAACGGGCATCCTTTCGTATACTAATTGCCGGTAAATAGCTTGACAAAGAAGACGAAAAATATAAATAATGAGACCCCAAGATTGAGGATGGCAATTATTTTGTTGCTTCGCTTGAATTCCGAGAGGCCTGAAAATAACAGCATGAGTCCCAAAAATAATTGCATAAATTGCGTGTAGCGATAATCTGCTATATTCGTAAAAGAGTAAGATGCGACGGCGATAACGGCGACAGCAAAAAATAGACTGATGATGGAAAAAATATTCATTTTTCTGAGCATAAAACCTCTCCTTCCGATGAATTCATTATACGGTAAAACAACAATTATTCAAAATTTTGTAAGGCGAAGAGAGGACCGGATGAACCAAATCGGCATAAAAAAACCTCCCTCAAAAAATGAGGGAGGTTCTGATACGAGACAATTAAAATTTCGGATTTGCACCGTATTGGTTGTCTTCTTTGCTGTCTTGGCAAAAGAATACAAGCAAAATGATGGCGCCGACCAAAGGAATAAGGCCCAGCAAGAGCAACCATCCGCTTCTTCCGGTATCGTGCAGCCTCCGAGCTCCAACTGCTAAACTCGGAACCAGAACAGCTAAAGAATAAAGTCCGGATAACACGTTGCTGGTGCCGATGAACGAGTCTATAAGGGAAAGCACGACGGAAAAAATAGCGTTGAAAAGGAAAAACATCCAGTACTCTTGACGTCTAGCCCTCCCTTGAAACCCAGCATAATTTTTGATTACCTTCAAATACCACTCCACTTACATTTCCTCCTTGATGGGTAAAATTGTCTGATTTACGGTATCCGTAAATTCTGTCCCTATTACTTGTTCGATGTATAATACAAAATTCCTTTTTTCGACACAAAATTCCTTTAAAATTTATTTTTTGACACGGGTTCGCCATTTGAACAAAAAAATACGCAAGCGCCGGAAGATGCCGGACACTTGCGCAAGAACTTGCTTGACCGCATGTTGATTTTTAACTCTTATTCGGACTCCGATACAAGGGTGAAACGGGAATTGATATGTTTCGGATTTTCGATTTCATCCACGATCGCTATGGCGAAGTCGGCGTAGCTTACGTGACTTTCTCCTTTGGAATTGACAATCAGGTTATCTTTGCCCGTTGTATAGGAACCTGTGCGTTTGCCCTCCGGGTTGAAGAAAGCCGCTGGACTTACGAATGTCCACTTAATGCCGGAGGCATTTTTCAGATCCTCAAGGTTTTGGGCTTGGTTGGATGCAGTTGGTTTATAGATTTCCGGGAATTCCGGCGTATCGACCAAGCGAACGGTCTTAGCCTCGTCGACGAACAAGCTTCCCGCGCCGCCCACTACGATGATGCGGGTCTCGGGAGCTCCCTGAAGCGCGGCGATAAGCGATCTTCCGGCTTCGACGTGCAGGTGCTCTTGACCCGGTGCCGCGCCAAACGCGTTCACGATGACATCGAAAGCTCCGGCATCTTGCGCGGTGATATCAAAAACGCTTTTTTCAACAACGGATACGTTCGGCTCGTTTATTTTCGCCGCATCGCGGACAAATGCCGTTACCTCATGGCCTCGGCTCACTGCTTCTTTAAGTATTTGGGATCCGGCTTTGCCGCTTGCTCCGATAATTCCGATTTTCATAATGAACAACCTCCATTTGGTTTATGAGCGAAAGGAATGATGTAATCTCTTTAGTTACAACATGGTGAAAAAAAATAGGCTTTACACGCTTTTGACAGAACACACCCATGATCTTCAAAAATCATCGCTTCAAAAGCATGGTTCACGCAACGACCTCTCGCTGTAATCATTATAGTTACAGAGAAAGATCGTGTCAAGCTAAAAAGTGCCGCTCCCCATACGCGGTCATCCCGCCTAAAATTTATTGCCAAAAATGAAAAGCCAAGTTATGATTTTATCTGACGAACGTTCGTCAGGTTTAAGCTGGAGGATAATTCAATGACTCTGCAACATCTGCATGAAATCGCCTTGAAGCAGTTTGCTTTGCGCGGCTACGAAGGAGCGACGCTGGAAACGATCGCCCGGGAAGTCGGCATTAAGAAGCAATCCGTGTACGGCTACTGCAAAAGCAAAGAACAATTGTTTGTGCAAGTTTTTAAAAGCTCGGTGGACAAAGAAATCGAATTTTTGGATCAGTTGTTTCGGAGCTATGCCGAGTCCGGGCCGGAGCCCGTGCTGCTTGAGCTCATTAAGCAATACAAGAAGCGCTATGACGAAAGTTATACATTAAGGCTTATCATGTATGCCGGGTTTATTTTTCCCGCGAATTTGAAAGAGACTATCGGCAGCATGATCAGTGAGTATGTGGAGAAAAAAAGGCGGTATGTCTACGAGGTGTTCAACCGTTCCGCAGAAGCGGGGCTCCGGGTAGACGCCCGACAAGCTACGGAGGCTTTCATGAATTTGGTGGAAGGCATGCTGGTAGAATTGATCTATGAGGGGGCGCGGTTTGAAGAGCGGCTGCAAGCTTCCTGGGACATTTTTTGGAATGGCGTGAGGGGACCTGGCATATGAGCGTAAAGGAAAAATTATGGACAAAAGATTTTATTTTATTGGGGCTTTCGTGTTTGTTTCTGTTTCTGTCGTTTGAAATGCTTATGCCTGCGCTGCCCGTTTATTTGGCGGGTATTGGCGGGAATACGACGGAAATCGGCACGGTCATGGGATGCTTTACGATCAGCGCGATTTTGATCCGCCCTTTTTCGGGTCATGCCATAGGCAAAGTGGGGAAAAAGATACTGCTTATTATCGGCGGCGCGCTGTGCTTGGCGGCGACCGGATTTTATTATTTTGCCGCGACCGTACTGTGGGTTCTCGTCATTCGTCTGCTGCACGGATTCGGGTTTGGAATCGCCACAACGTTGTACGGCACCGTTGCTTCCGATATGGTTCCGCCTTCGCGGATGGGGGAGGGAATGGGCTACTTCGGCCTGGCCAACACCGTAGCGATTTCGATCGGGCCGTTTCTCGGCGTTGTCCTCATGGAACAGATGGGCTTTCAAAAGCTCATTCTAGTGTCCACCGTCATATTGGCGCTTGCGTGCCTGTGCAACTTGATCGTCAAAATTTCCCGTAAACCGGTTCATGCCCCGGAGCATTCGGACGCCGAGCAGGAGAAAGTCAGCTTCGCTTCGCAGCTGGTGGAAAAGAAGGCGCTGTTCCCCTCGCTGCTTGCGATGATGGTGGGCCTCGGTTTTGGAGGGATTTTGAGCTTCATTACCCTTTATGGAAAGCAAGTGGGGATCGGGAATATCGGTTACTTTTTTCTGGTTATGTCGATATTCGAGGTTTTGGTTCGTTTTGTATCAGGAAGAGTATTTGACACAAAAGGGCCTGCCTGGGTTATCATTCCGAGCGTCTTCTTGACGTTCGTAGCTACGCTGATTTTGTCTTATGCATCTTCCACAGTCACGATGCTGACTGCCGCTGTTTTTTATGGCTTGGGCTTCGGGGCGCTGTTCCCGGCGCTGCAAGCATGGGTCATAAACCGGGTAGACCCTCAAAGCCGCGGCTCGGCCACGGCAACCTTTTTTAACTTGTTCGACATCGGCATTGCCGGCGGCGCCGCGCTGCTGGGGTTCATCGCCGGCTTAACGGGCTATGCGGTTATGTATCGCATATCCAGTGTGTTTTATGCGATTCTTATCGTCGTTTACTTCGTCTACGAAGCAAGGGCCCGCCGGCGCAATCAGCCCGCTCTGCAGCCCGGAGTAAGCGACTCCGTTACCGATTGACAGTCTTTTTGCATCGCAGGAAACCCGGGCTTTTCAAAGCGCTTGGGTTTCTTTTTCATTGTACCGATTTTTAGTTTTACACGGTATATAACACGTGTTATATTAAAAGCAGAGGTGGAAGCAGTTGGGTAATAAAAGAGTAACCAGCCACGATGTCGCCCGTCTGGCCGGCGTATCCCGCAGCGTCGTATCCGCGGTGCTGAACGGGACGCAGGGCATCGGCGTCAGCCAGGAAACGCGGGAAACGGTGCTGGCCGCCATCCGCGAGCTGAACTATCATGTGGATGCCCAGGCGCGGGGCATGAAGACGGGAAAAAGCGGCAGTATTGCGGCTTTCGGCGATATTAGCCATCCTTTGTTCCTGCAGGTGCTGGAAGGGATGCAGAAGGCTTGCGGAGAATCCGGCTACCATCTGCTGATCAGCGGTCAGGGGACGCAGGAAGAGGGGCGCTTCAAGCTGATCGATTTATTTTTGCAGCGCCGTATCGACGGAATCGTATCGCTGGACCCGGTCAGCTACGCCGACGAGCGATGGGTGGAAGAGCTGAAGCAATCCCGTGTCCCTTACGTATCGGTGGAAGGCTATGCGGAATCGAATGCGGTCGTGTCCGTTTTGACGGACTACAGGCAGAGCGTCATGGATGCGCTCGATCATATGTACGCCAGCGCCGGACAAAAGCAATACCCGGCTTACATGCAGATGGACCAAAGCGGCAGCGAGCATAATTGGGTGGAACGGAGCCGGAGGCAGGCGTACATCGATTGGTGCGGTCAGCGGCAAGCGGAGCCGGTGATTTACGAGCTTAAGCGGGACGACGAACCCGGCGTGCAACAGATTTTGGAGCGGATGAAGGCCGGAGCTTCGGACATAGCTCCCCTGCTGTGCAACTGGTCTTTCGGCGCGGTTGCGGTGTACAGGGCGGCCCGCCGCCTGGGGCTTGAGGTCGGGGCGGACATTCAGGTCATGGCGGCGGATAACACCTTGCGGCTGAACCGTTACCTTGTGCCGTCCTTGAGCGCGATGGACATTCCTTACGTGCGGATGGGCGAAGCGGCTGTCCGCGTTTTGCTGGAGCTGATGGCAAGCAAGAAGGGTCCGGCAGCATCCGCCAAGCATTGGCTGAAAGCCGACTTGCTCATAGGCGAGAGCACCAAATCGGAAGGCCGGATAGACCGCCGGGAAGACCGGGATTAAAAGGCACAACGCAGGTGCCGGCACAGCTGGAAATGAACTGCTCTTTAATGAGAGAGCGGTTTCATTATAAAAATAACACGTGTTATATAATGGAGGAGTGCACGCATGTTTTGGACTGTGGAGAAGTTGACGCAGCGGTTGAAAGAGCTAAGCGCCTACCGGTATCGCGATGCCATCGATTTGAATGAATGGGCTTTCATGGTCGATGGGGAGAAAAAGAACGGCGTGCGGCCCCCTGACGCAGGGGAATGGACAACGATCACCAAAGGTGACCGTTGGAAAGGCCGCGATCTGTACGTATGGCTGCGCAAACAAGTGGACGTTCCGGCTGCATGGAAAGACCGCACGGTCGTCGGCGTATTTGACTTCGGCAAAACGGGAGACTGCAACAACTCCGGGTTTGAATCGCTTTTGTATCTCAATGGCAGTCCTTATCAGGGCGTGGATTCGAACCATCTTGAAGTGTTTTTGCCGCGGGAAGCTGCCGGGGCTTCAGCAGACTTGTGCTTCCGCCTGTGGTCCGGCTTGGAAGGCGGGGGACCGCCTGTCGAGCAGGAGCATCAATTTTACCGTGCAGAGCTGGCCTGGCTGGATGAGGCGGCCGACGATCTGTACTACACCGGCCGCGCCGTGCTGGAAACGTCCAAGACGCTCGGCGAGAACGATCCGCAGCGCCAGGAGCTGCTGCAAACGGCGGACCGCGCCTTTTTGCGGCTCGATTGGTCGAAGCCGGGGTCGGACGCTTTTTACGCAAGCATAAAAGAGGCAAGGGACGTACTGCGCGAAGCGGTGTCCAAATGGGAGAAGCGGCATGCGGTCACGGTGCACTGCATCGGGCATACGCACATCGACGTGGCGTGGTTGTGGCGGCTGACGCATACGCGGGAGAAAGCGGCGCGCTCTTTTTCCACGGTACTCCGCTTGATGGAGAAATTTCCGGAATATGTGTTTCTGCAGACGCAGCCCCAGCTTTATGCCTACATCAAAAACGACTACCCGGAGCTTTATGCGCAGATTAAAGAGCGGGTCAAAGAGGGCCGCTGGGAAGCCGGCGGGGCGATGTGGCTGGAGGCGGACTGCAACCTGACCAGCGGCGAATCGCTCGTTAGGCAGATTTTGTACGGCACGCGTTTTCTTCGCGAGGAATTCGGGGCGGAATGCACGTATTTGTGGCTGCCGGACGTGTTCGGCTACAGCTGGGCTTTGCCGCAAATATTGAAGAAATCGGGCATCGATACGTTTATGACGACGAAAATCGGCTGGAACCAGTACAACCGGCTGCCGCACGATACGTTCCAATGGCGCGGTATCGACGGCTCCGAGGTGCTGACATATGTTATCACGACGCCTCCTTCTGCGACGCACAAGGGTTGGTCGCACACGTATAACGGCTTGATCGAGCCTTTTTCCGTGCAGGGCATTTGGAATAGGTACCAGGACAAAGAGATCAACCGGGATTTGCTGCTCGCTTACGGCTATGGCGATGGGGGCGGCGGCGTGAACCGCGAGATGCTGGAGATGCGCCGCAGGCTGGAAGTGATGCCGGGTCTTCCTAACGTCGTACCGAGCCGGGCGGATGCGTTTTTCGAGAAGCTGCAGGAGACGGTTCAGGCGACGGACCGGTATGTGCATACTTGGGATGGCGAACTGTACCTGGAGTACCATCGCGGGACGTATACCAGCCAGGCTTACAATAAACGGATGAACCGCAAGCTGGAGCTGCTGTACCGCGAAAGCGAGTGGATACAGGCGCTGAACTGCGTCGCGGGGCAATCCTGGGCCGCTTATCCGCAGGAAAAGCTGTATCAAGGCTGGGAGATTCTGCTGCGCAACCAGTTCCACGACATTATTCCCGGCTCCTCGATCACGGAAGTGTACGAGGATTCCCGCGTGGAATACGCGGAAGCGGAACGCCTGGGCCGCGAGGTATGGCAGGCCGCCGCAGGGCATCTGGCCGGCGCGGGGCAACTGACTGCCACGGGGCAATTGGCGGCCGCGGATCGCGCAGAGCAAGCCGGCGGGCCGGGGGCGATGGGCTGGACCGTGTTCAACAGCGCCTCTTATGCGCGGTCGGAGCTTGTGAGCATTCCCGCCCTGGACGGCTGCGAAACGGGAAGCTGGAGAGGAGCGGACGGCCGCCCGCTGAAGGCGGAACGCGTCGGAAGCTTTTGGCAAGTGGCGGTGGAAGAGGTTCCGGCTCTTGGCTGCACGACGATAAGTTGGACTGCGGAAAAGGGAGCGGAGCAAGCGGGGGCGGCCCTGTTTAACTATGACGGGCGCTCCTTGACGACGCCGTACTACGTGCTGGAATGGAACGAGGCCGGGCAGTTGACGCGGATTTTTGACCGTGAGGCACGGAGGGAAGTTTTGGCTGCCGGGCAGCTCGGCAATGTGCTGCAAGTTTTTGAAGACAAGCCGATTAATTACGAGGCGTGGGATATCGACATTTTTTATCAGGAAAAACAAAACCTGTTTCAAAATCTGCAATCTCTGGAATTGATCGAATGCGGGATGTACAGAGCGGTTCTGCAATTCAAGTGGGCGTATATGGATTCCACTGTGAGCCAAAAGTTGATCGTATATTCCGACAGCAGGCGGATCGATTTTGCGACGGAAGCGGATTGGCATGAGAAGCAGCAGCTGTTGAAAGTGGCGTTCCCGGTTTCCATCCGCTCGACGGAAGCGACGTTCGACATCCAGTTCGGCAATGTAAAACGCCCTACGCACTGGAACACGGGCTGGGATCATGCCCGATTCGAAACGGTCGGCCATCAATGGGCCGATTTGTCCGAGCGTGGCTATGGGGTCAGCTTGCTGAACGATTGCAAATACGGCTACGATGTGAAGGACAACGTTCTGCGCCTGACGCTGATCAAATCGGCGACGCATCCCGATCCTCATGCGGATCAGGGCAGCCACGAGTTCACGTACTCGCTGCTGCCGCACGAGGGAGACTGGGTCGACGGCCAAACGGCGCAAGAGGCGTGGGCGTTGAACAATCCGCTGACCTATATCCAGGGCAGCTCGGCTCTTTCCGGCAGAAGCCTGCTGAAGCCGGACGCTTCCTTTGTCACCGTTGACGCGGTGAAAAAGGCCGAAGACAGCGACCGCATCATCGTGCGGCTGCATGAATTCACCGGCACCCGCGGAACGGTGCGGTTGACCAGCGATTTCCGCCTGGCGTCCTGGCAGGAAACGGATTTGATGGAGCGCCCGATCGGCGAACTCCGGGAGCAGCCCGTTATCGAATTCGACATTCAGCCGTATGAGATCAAAACGTTCCTGCTCGATCTGAAATAAGCGTGATAAGCCGGCCGATTGGCCGGCTTTTTGCGTTGCACGCTCTGCTTCGCCGGACAACGAGCCGGCAACACAACGCGCGCCCAGCGAGCCGGGCCGCGGGGGGAAGGCGCCATGCGCCGGCAACACAACGCGCGCCCAGCAAGCCGGGCCGCGGGGGGAAGGGGCGCCATGCGCCAGCATCGCAACGCGCGCCTAGCGAGCCGGGCTGCGGGGGGAAGGAGCGCCATGCGCCAGCATCGCAACGCGCGCCTAGCGAGCCGGGCTGCTCAAAAGGCGCAGCCGATTGTGAAGCGGCTCGGCTAGCCGAAAAACCTGCGAAAGTGCAGGCTTTTTCGGCAAAAGCGGCCCGTTTTTGGGAAAAGCCTGCAAATGTGCAGGAATTTTCGGCTCAAACGGGCCTGGGCTCATCTGGACACCGAAAAGCCTGCAAATGTGCAGGAATTTTACTTTGCAAGCGCTTTACAGAGCAAAAAGATGTATTTTTGCAGGTTTTTTCCGTGCGATCAAGTGGCTGTGATGCTTCTATCGTGTGGGTTTCTTCGTACTGCCAAGTAGCCATATTTCTCTAACGTGTGGGTTTCTCCGCAGCCAAGTAGCCGTGTGCTTCTAACGTATGAGTTTCTCCGCTGCTAAGTAGACATGTTTCTCTAACGTGTGGGTTTCTCTGCACTGCCAAGTAGCCGTGATGCCTCTAACAATATTTTTGAAAATAACGGTGTGTTCAGTTTTTGTTTATTCGCATAATTTACAATATCGGGAAAACGCATATGAGGCAGGAGGAAGTTATGAGCACATCTTTTAAAAAGTATGCCGCCGAATTCATCGGGACGTTCGTTCTCGTTCTGTTCGGCTGCGGCAGTGCCGCGACGGCGGGGGGACAGCTCGGGTATTTGGGCATCGCTTTTGCATTCGGTTTATCCATTGTTGCGATGGCCTACGCCATCGGCCCGGTTTCAGGCTGCCACATCAACCCGGCGGTTTCCCTGGCTATGCTGATCTGCCGCAAATTGTCCGGGAAGGATTTCGTAGGGTACGTCATCTCGCAAGCGGCGGGCGCTATCGCCGGTGCAGGTCTTCTCTACGCAATTATTGCTTCCACGGGCAAAAATGTGACGGGACTTGGTCAGAACGGTTTCGGTTCGGGTTATGGGATCGGCATTTCGGTCGGAATGGCGATCATCGTCGAGATTGTGCTGACGTTCGTGTTTATCTACACGATTCTGGGCGTCACATCGGCGGATATTCATGCCAGCGTGGCGGGTTTGGTCATCGGTCTGACCCTTGCTTTTGTGCATATTTTGGGCATAGGCTTAACGGGAACGTCGGTCAATCCGGCAAGAAGTTTGGGGCCAGCGCTGCTGCTTGGCGGGCAACCGTTGTCGCAGGTATGGGTGTTTCTCACGGCTCCGTTTGTCGGAGCGGTCCTGGCCGCCATTGTGTATCGCGCGCTGAACGTTAGTAAAGCGAAACACTAATTCGATTTGCGGAAAATAGTAAAACGGCTCTGTCTGCATGGCGCAAACAGGGCCGTTTTAACGTTGTTCTGCGATTTTAAAATACTTTCGTCGTCCAGGACTCGCAGTTCCATGTATCCGTAACGACATCCCGATAAAATTCCGGTTCGTGGGAAATGAGCAGGATGCTGCCTTTGTACGCCTTGAGGGCGCGTTTCAGCTCATCCTTGGCATCGACGTCCAAATGGTTGGTCGGCTCGTCGAGCACGAGCAGGTTCGTGTCGCGGTTGATCAGCTTGCAGAGGCGCACCTTCGCCTTTTCGCCGCCGCTAAGCACGGTAATTTTGCTTTCGATATGCTTGGTCGTGAGTCCGCATTTGGCCAGCGCTGCGCGCACTTCGAACTGCGTAAAGGATGAGAATTCGTTCCATATTTCCTCGATGCACGTATTGTTGTTGGCTTCCTTGGACTCCTGCTCGAAGTAGCCGATATGCAAGTTGTCTCCAAGCTGAACGGAGCCGGACAAAGCCTTGATCTCGCCCAAAATGCTGCGCATCAGCGTCGTTTTCCCGATGCCGTTCGCCCCGACCAGGGCGATCTTCTGGCCGCGCTCCATGCGGAGATCGAGCGGTCTGGATAACGGTTCCTCGTAACCGATGACGAGCTCCTTGGCTTCGAAAATCAGCTTGCCGGACGTTCTCGCCTCTTTGAAATTGAACTGCGGCTTCGGTTTTTCCTTCGCCATCTCGATAACTTCCATTTTGTCCAGCTTCTTTTGTCTGGACATCGCCATGTTCCGCGTCGCGACACTCGCTTTGTTGCGGGCTACGAAATCTTTTAAATCGGCGATTTCCTGCTGTTGGCGTTTATAGGCCGATTCCAGCTGCTGCTTTTTCATTTCGTACACTTGCTGGAAATGTTCGTAATCGCCGACGTAGCGGTTCAGCTCCTGATTTTCCATATGATAAATCAGATTGATGACGCTGTTCAGGAACGGAATGTCATGGGAGATCAGAATGAATGCATTCTCGTATTCCTGCAGGTAGCGTTTCAACCATTCGATATGCTGCTCGTCGAGATAGTTCGTCGGCTCGTCGAGGAGGAGAATATCCGGCTTTTCGAGCAGCAGCTTTGCCAGCAATACTTTCGTCCGCTGTCCGCCGCTCAAGTCGTGGACGTCCTTATCAAGCCCGATATCGGTAAGCCCCAGTCCGCGGGCGGTTTCCTCGATCTTGGCATCGATCATGTAAAAATCCTGATTGGTAAGCGTATCCTGAATCGTTCCGACATCTTCGAGCAATTGCTCCAGTTCTTCCGGCGAGACGTCGCCCATCTTCGCGTACATGTCGTTCATCTCTTGCTCCATATCGAACAAGTACTGGAAAGCTCCCTTCAAGACATCGCGGATCGTCATGCCCCGGCTGAGCACCGCGTGCTGATCCAGATAGCCGACGCGCATGCGCTTGGACCATTCGATTTTGCCGTCATCGGGCTGAAGCTTGCCCGTAATGATGTTCATGAAGGTCGATTTGCCTTCGCCGTTAGCGCCGATGAGTCCGATGTGCTCGCCCTTGAGCAGGCGAAACGATACATCGTTGAAGATAGCGCGGTCTCCAAAGCCGTGGCTTAGTCGTTCTACGTTAAGTATGCTCATGAATGACACCTTTTCTTTTAAACTATATTCTTGCTTTATTATATACGCTATGCCGCGGACAACTCAATGCGGTAACCTTCAGATAGGCAATTTAAAAAGAAAATGTGATACATTTATAAGGAAAGATCAATAAGAAAAGGATGTGAAGCCGATGAAGCTTAATCACCTGAATCTTACGGTCACTGACGTTGCGGCGGCTCGGGCGTTTTTGGAGAAATATTTCGGTTTAAAAGGTATGGACACCGGCGGGGACGCGCGCGGCAGCGCGTTTGCCGTGCTGTTTGATGACAACGGGATGGTGCTTACCTTGATGAAAGGCGCTCAAGTCAGCTATCCCAAAACGTTTCATATCGGTTTCGGGCAGGAGAATGAAGAGAAGGTGAACGAGATTAACCGGCGACTAACGGCCGATGGATTCGATGTCGCACCGCCGCAAAGGTCGCATGCATGGACATTCTACGTGTTGGCGCCGGGAGGTTTTACCGTCGAGGTTTTTGCTTGATCGGGGTTTCAGGGAGAAGCGGACGATGTCGTCAAGCAAGCGATAGGCTCAACGGAAGGATTTACGATTGTTCTCTGCGGGCTAAAAGCGTTTCTTGAGCACGGCATCGTCTTGAATCTCGTATCGGGCAAGGCTCCTTACGCTCACGTTAAATGACCAAAATGGCAGCTGAACCTCCGGGTTCGGTCTGCCGTTTTTTGCTTGCCGTTTTAGAAAAATAAAGTTGTAGAGTGGTACTGACACCTGTTCGCGGCAATCTACAAGTTGTTGCTATCACGACTAATAAACCGCAGACTTTGTAGCGTTTTAATGGAAATCCATCCTTAATTTGAGAGATGCTGTTGGAGAAAAGGTATCCTATATAGCAGTTGTCCGTTTTTCCAAAAGTCAAGGGGGCTACGCAATCTTTGCGTAATTTTTCATCAAATAAATGATTTTCAAATAGCAACTGCCAAACATTGGCGTAAACTGTATAACTTATGAATACTTGAATTCATACTGATAGATTACAATATATAGGTAATTATATTCATTTACTTAATATGGTAAATTATTATATAATTTAACATGGATATAAAAATATTATATTCCAATAAATATGAGAAAAGGTGAATTTATGAAAAAAATGATCCTGAGTTTGACAATGGCTCTTGCAATTCTTCCAGCCACAGCTTTTGCAAGCAATGTCGAGGTTAGCAAAGAAGGTTCTACAGGAAACTCGCCTAAAAAAGTTATTGAGGCATACCTAACTGCTATTAAAACAAAAGATGTACAAAAAATTTCCGAAATTGTAAAAGACAATAGATACTCGTCTGAGGCGGAAGAAATAGAGAACTATACGCGTATGCTCGAATATAAGAGGAACCAAATTAATCAATATGTTATCCAGAAAGAAAATAAAATTTCAAACGATGAAGTTCAGTATGTAGTTATCCTTTCTGCAAATGACGGTAGTAAAGAAGAGACTCCATTTACTGTAAGAAAAAATGAGGGTAAATGGCAAGTTGTTGTGGAAAATGATGATTTGGGAAAAAATCCCTCTTTTAAAGTGATCAAAGAGCCGACAGAGGAAGAGACAGTTAAAGCCGATATTCAACTTTCAAATAATATAGTAACAGAGAAGATGTTGGTTGAGAAAAAGGTTAATAGTGCTGATTCCCTAAAAGCAGCGGGAAGTGCTTTGCTTACTTATAATTGGTGGAATAGAATAGAGAATACTACATTTTACTCGTCCAGTACTTTTGATTTTTCTAAAAGTCAACTACTATTAAACTTTAGACAATGGTGTGATTCCAATCTAGGAAGAGATATTACCACAAATGTAACCTATGCTGTTGTTATCGAAAGTTGGTCAGGGGATACGGTCTGGGGAGAAGTACAAGCAATTCAAGATAATCAAAATAGTTCTGATTCAAAAATTATTTCAGGTAAAGCAGCTGGTCTTAAAGGAGCTAAATTAAGATTTAAAATTCCAAAATATACCCAACAGTCAGGAGATGGAAAAGTATCATTTGCTGGTTTTGGTGAAGTGTACTAAAATGGATAAAAAACGGGGTGTGTCCAAATGGGCAAACCCCTGTGTGTTTTTTAACAAGGAGAATTGATACAAATGGTAAGAAAATTTTTTTATAGCAAAAAGATATTGTTGCCTGTGCTTGTTATTTATTTAATTGTTATGTATAGACTTTTATTTATAAGGGCGAGTACATGGAATGATTATGAGTATAGCCTCATACCATTTATATCTTTTTTTTACAAAGTTAATTTAAGTAGTATAAGGTTTTGGTTAACAAATCTAGGTAATTTGTGCATGTTTGTACCTTTTGGACTCTTAATTCCATCTATTTTCTATTCATTTAGAAAAAAAGCTAGGTATGTGAAACTTTTAATATCAGTGATACTTTGTATTGAACTTATTCAATTGGTGACTAGAGTAGGAATATTTGATGTAGATGATATTATCTTTAATTCTCTTAGTGGAATTTTTGGTTTTTCTATTTTTAAAATGTTAGATAGTCTATTATCAGAAAAGAGAACAATAGTGAAACTGTCAAAAGAAAATAAAGTTGTAGACTAGTACGTGGCGGCGACAACGGGACCTTAATCGAGCAGACTAAGCCTTTTTTCTGCTGATAGCGGGGACACACTTGAGAATTCGTTCGATGTACTGTTTGATGATGAGGGGATGGTGTTCACATTAGGCGTTTAAGTCAGCTATCCTCAAGACTTTTCATATTGGATTTGGGCAGGAGAGCGAAGAGAAATGAGATTAATCAAAGATTGAAAGACGATGGATTTGAGGTTGCGCTACCAAAAAGATCGCATGCATGGAAGTTCTATGTGAAGGATTTTTGATGTTTTATCGTTGAAGTTCTTGCTTACGGACAATGGGACGATGTAAAAACAAGTAAAAAAGGCCGCGGATTCGCGGTCTTTTTTACTTGTTTTGGGGAAGTGAAGGTTTCCCCTTTATTTCGGTTGCGGAAACCAGAATGTGGATCACCTTTTACAGCGATCGCGTGATAACGACGACGGCGGAGCGGGCTTCTTTTTGTCCCGGGCGGCGCTGCCATCCGCTGGTCGGCTTGTCTGTTCCGGCGCCTGCGGCTCCGGGATGGTTAACGGCTACAAACGTAGCCGATTGATTGCCGGCAAAGGAAAGCCCGCTTAAAGCCGCTTCCGTTGGCGCGGATGCGTACTGCTTTGTTTTTTGGGCGGCGCCGGTTGGATGCAGGAGGTAGAGCCCGTTGTTTTTGAATTCCGCCCACGCTCCGGTATTCAGCCGCTCAGGGGCAATATCCGAAGCGACCCAGAGATTGCCGCTGCCGTCGAAAGCCAGGCTGCCGGGAGAGCTAAAGCCGCTCTGGCGCCCGCCGGTGATAAAAGTCTCGGAGGCGAACGCTTCTCCGAAGCCTTCCTTCAAGCGGATGATTTGGCCGTGCAGGTTGCCCCGGATCTCGTTGTGCGTACAGGCGATGAACACGTTGTTATTCGCCGGATGAACGGTTAGAGCGGCCGGCCGGTCGCAGGTAGTGGCTCCTACGATCAGCGCGGCTTCGCTGGCGGATGCCAGGACGTCGCTCTGGGATTGAAACTGCTCAAGCAGCGTTTCCCTGGATTTAAACATGCTTTCGGGAACCTGATAGGCCAGGCGGTTCAACTGCTTCCGAACGTTATCGATGGACAGCTCAATCCAGCGGCCTTGAACAAAATCGGCGGCATAGAGCGTACCGTCGCCGAGCAGCCTGGCGTTCGACTTGCCGTCCGCCTCCGACCACTTGCCCGAGCTTACGAACTTGTAGACGAAGCCGTCCGCCGAATCTTCGCCCATGTACACGACAACCCGGTTGTCGGCGCTTAACGTCATAGCTGCGCTGCCATGATGGAACCGGCCCAGCGCCGTATGCTTGACGGCTTTGCTCTGCTCATCGAACGGGTCGATTTCGACGACCCATCCGTAATGGACGGGCGCCAGTCCGGCGTCGCGGCTGGTCGCTTCGAATCGATTTTCACACGTAAGCTGGGTGTTCCATAAAGTTTGCCCGCCCCCGCGATTGGCGAACGTGCCCTGAACGAGCGTCGCACCGCCGACGGCTTTGGAACCGCGGGCGGGACCGGACAGTTCGACAGGCGTTAACCCGGTAATGCGGTGGGCTATGGTAGAGTCGGAGACGAGCTTCCAATGGCCGAAGGCATCTTTTTTAATATGCAGCACGGCACCGCCTTGATCGTAAAGCAGCTGTTTCTGCTGCTCCCACGTCACAGCTTTTGCACGGTCCAACATCCATGGATACCGGGCCGATTCGTGATTGACCCATAACAGCGCTTCGGAACTGGAGCCGGGAATCGGAAAAAAAGATGTGCAGCTGCTGTTAAAACCTAGCGTATCGCCCGATTTATTGATCGTATCGCCGTATGCGGCCAGCACGTCATAAGCATATCCGCCGGCCAAAAGCAATTGATCCGCATCGGCTGCGGTATGTAAGGTAGGATTAAACGTCTCAGGCAGCTGCTCATAATCGTTGACGCCGGAATTTGCACTGGCTTTTGTACTTAGGATGCTTAGTCCGGAAAATGCAGCCGCCATCGAAGCGGTTCCTGCTCCTAAATATTTCAAAAAATGTCGGCGAGATAGCGTTTTTTTCGATTCCATTCTACAGTTCCTCCGAACATGGGGTGTTTTTAATATAAAGATAGCACAAAATCTACGAAAATGAATGATTTATCCTAATATATTTGCTAGAATTATATTCATCATATTGCTGCCATAATCGACTAGCTGCGAGATAGAGCCGGGGGATGGACTGATATTCAGGATCATCCTCTATTGGTTTGCTCTGAAGCGGAGATTGATTGCAGTGGCAAGTATGGAAAATGAGCGGCTTTTAGGAGGGGACACGATGGGACAGCCTTTTGTAGGGGAGATTCGCATCTTTGCGGGCAATTTTGAGCCTGCCGGTTGGGCGTTTTGCAACGGGCAAGTGCTGGCGATTAGCGAAAACGAAACATTGTTCAATTTGATAGGTACAACTTTCGGCGGGGATGGCCAGAGCACTTTTGCTTTGCCGGATTTGCAAAGCCGCGTCCCGATTCATCAGGGAAACGGGTTTGTACATGCAGAAACGGGCGGAACGGAAAGCGTTACGTTAACCGTCAGTCAAATTCCCGCCCATACTCACACCTCCGGCGTATCGTCCAAATACGGCAGTACGAACAGTCCCGAAAATACGGTGGTTGCGAGGTCGACTTTAAACCAGTTCACTGATGGGACAGGGACGAAAGCGACCATGATGGGGAATGCTTCCACCGTCGGGCCTTCCGGCGGGAGCCAGCCGCACGCCAATGTGCAGCCTTATCTGGCGGTCAATTATATCATCAGCTTATTCGGCATTTTTCCCACCCCGGACGGCGGAAGCGGAACCGAGCCTTTCTTGAGCGAAGTTCGTTGGGTCGCATTTAACTTCGCTCCCGGCGGATACACTCTTTGCAACGGACAACTGATGGCGATCAATCAAAATCAAGCGTTGTTTTCTTTGCTCGGCACAACGTACGGCGGCGACGGCCGGGTAAATTTCGGTCTTCCGAATTTGCAGAGCAGAGTGCCCATCCATCAAGGGAACGGGCACACTTTGGGGGAGAGGGGCGGAGAGCAGGGTCATACGTTAACCATTAACGAATTGCCGGCGCATACGCATGCAATCACGGCCAGCGGCAGCCCGGCCTCGACCAAGACTGCGCAAAACAATATTTTCGCCGTGACCTCTACGAGCTCGTACGCATTGGTGGCGGATAGCGCGTCGGATACCGCGGCTGCTCCCGCCGGCGGGAGTCAGGCGCATTTGAACATGCAGCCTTATTTGGTTTTGAACGCTATTATTGCTACAACCGGCGTATTTCCAAGTCAAAATTAAGGAGAGACACTATGACTGCTACACCGTTTGTTGGAGAGATTTGCATTTTCCCATTCAATTTTGCGCCTAAAGGCTGGGCATTGTGCGATGGGCAGATTATGCCGATTTCGCAAAATGTGGCGTTGTTCTCCTTGCTGGGGACTACTTATGGCGGAGACGGCAGAACTACGTTTGCCCTTCCGAATTTGCAGGGAATGGCAGCTTTGCATGCCGGACAAGGTCCCGGTCTGAGCCTGTATTCGCTCGGTCAAACAGGCGGAACGGAGTATGTCACGCTGATACCGTCCGAGATGCCGGCGCATTCCCATATGCTGCAATATGGAACCGGCGGAGGTACACAAGAGTCGCCGGCCGGCCAAATCTGGAGGGATACGCCCGGGAGGCGCGCAGGACTTGCGTATACAAGCCCGGGGGCGCCGGTGACCATGGGGGAGGCGGCCATTTTGCCGGCGGGCGGCGGGCAGACGCATAACAATATGCAGCCGTATTTGACGCTCAATTTTTGCATTGCTTTGCAGGGCACATTCCCGCCGCGCACATAGTAATGTCAGGTTATTCGACGATGGGGCTGAGAGGAGCATGGGGAAGTGATCTATGAAGAGGAAGGATACGGGCGTTCTTTTTTAAGGCATACATATGTCAAAGTCGCCTTGTTCGGGATTTTGCTTGCGGCAGGCGCGCTGCTGGGGTTTAGCGGTTCGGCGCATGCGGCGGCATTTACGGTAACGACAACAGCGGATACTGTGGACGCCAGTCCCGGGGATAATGCGTGCGTGGACTACGGCGGAAAGTGTTCTCTAAGGGCGGCGATCATGGAAGCGAATGCTCTTGGCGGCGCAAATCAAATTCAAATTCCGCCAGGTGTATATACGCTGACATTGGGCCAACTGCAAATTACGAGCGATATTACGCTTACCGGCACTTCCAATAATCCATCGGATACGATTATTCAGGCAAGCACAAGCAGCGCTTCGACGGCGTCGAACCGGGTGCTCGAATTTAATCCGACTCTTGACTCGATAGGGTATAACGTGACTATACAAGGCTTGACCATTCGTTACGGCAAAGCTCCCGATGTTGACGGGTACGGAGGCGGCGGAATCGCCGGGGACGTCGGGACCAAGACGCTGACCATCAGTAATTCCGTTATCCAGGACAATATCGCTTCGGCCGGAGGGCACGGTGGCGGTCTGTTTGTTTCGGGCTTGCCGGCGGGCAAGGTGCAGTTGACGGACGTTGTGTTTACAGGCAACACGGCGGGTGAAGTGAGCTCGCCCAGCTATAGTTCCCAGGGCGGCGGCATTTATCTGGAAGGCGACATGAGCGTGAACCTGACCAACGTTACGGTGCAAAATAACGTTGCGTACGGCTCCGGCGGAGGGATTTCGTTCGTATCGGCCACGTCGTCTTTGCGGAACGTCACGATAAGTTCCAGCACGATAACGGGTAACAAAGCGATAAGTTCCGGCGGCTTCGGCGGCCGGGCCGGAGGGCTGTTTTTGGGAACTCCGGCCGTCATTACGAACACGACATTGTCGGGCAATACTGCAGGCGGGGACGGTGGCGGGCTGGTACTCGACTTTTATGCAGGTTCCGTATCGCTGACGGATTTGACGGTAACCGGCAACACCGCGACGCGTGGAGGCGGCATATTTGTCAATGCGAGCCAGGCCCCGGTTGTGACCAATACAACCATTAGCGGAAATATGCCTGGGGACGTCGCTGCCAATCCGGATGGAACGGATCTGCAGATTGCGATCGCTCCGAACGGAGTATTTTCTCAAGGCAAGACCGGGGCCCATTATTCGGTTACCGTATCCAATACGGGAAAAGCCAAAACGAACGGCACGGTTACGGCGACGGTTACGCTGCCGACGGGTCTGACGGCTGCAAGCATTGCCGGAACCGGCTGGACTTGCCAGGTCGGAACGTTGACATGTACCCGTTCGGATGCGCTGAACAGCGGGGCAAGCTATCCTGTCATCGATGTGACTGTCAATGTCGCGGCAAATGCGCCGCGTACGGTGACAAGCACTGTGCAAGTATCCGGAGGCGGCAATCTCGACTTCAGCAACGACACGGGCACCCACAATACGACGGTGCAGAGCAGCGATGCAAGCCTGAGCGGACTGGCTTTATCGAATGCGTCGTTAAAGGAACCTTTTGCTTCCGGGACGCTTGCCTATACGGCAGATGTTCCTTATGCGGTCGGTTCGGTAAAGGTAACTCCAACTGTGAACGAATCTCATGCGACCGTTAAAGTAAACAATGTTGCGGTAAGCAGCGGTCAAGCCAGTGGAGCCGTGACGCTAAATGTAGGAAGCAACGTCATTACGGTCAACGCAACCGCGGAAGACGGCTCCACGCAAAAGGCGTACACGATAACCGTAACCCGTGCGGCTCAGTCCACTAACGCGAACCTGAACGCGTTGGCAATAAGTGCTGGCACGTTGACGCCGGGCTTTGGCTCGGGGACGCTCGCGTATACGGCGACCGTGGGAAGCGGCGTAACGAGCGTAGACGTGACTCCGACGGTAGCGGATAATACGGCAACGGTTAAGGTGAACGGATCTACGGCAACGTCGGGCAGTGCCTTCAACGTGCCGCTGAACATAGGAAGCAATACGATCGATGTTGAGGTCACGGCAGAGGACGGCACGACGAAAAAGACATACACGCTGACGGTGACCAGAATATCGAACAACGCGAATTTGAGCGGGCTGAGCGTAAGTTCGGGCGCGTTGACGCCGGTTTTTGCATCGGGTACGTTTGCCTATACGGCGGTCGTGAGCAACGGCACTGCAAGTATCAATGTGACGCCTCAGGCGGCGGACAGCAAAGCGACGCTTACGGTGAATGGAAGCGCCGCATTGTCGGGCGATGCAGTGACAGTGCCGCTGAATGTGGGAATCAATACGATCACGGTTGAGGTTACGGCCGAGGACGGCACGACGAAGCAGACATACACGCTGACGGTGAAGCGCGTGTCGAACAATGCGAACCTGAACGTGTTGTCGATAAGCGCCGGCACGTTGACGCCGATTTTTGCATCGGGGACGTTTGCGTACACGGCAACTGTTAACAACGATGTGACCGGTATAGACGTGACCTCGACGGTTGCACATAGTGCTGCGACATTAACTGTGAATGGAACGACAGCAGGGTCGGGCAGTGCCGTCAATGTACCGCTGAACGTAGGAATCAATACGATCACAGTGGTTGTCACCGCCGAGGATGGTGTGACGCAACAGACGTACACGCTGACCGTGACGCGAAATAAGTCCAGCAACGCGAAATTAAGCGGTTTGACGCTCAGTGCCGGAACGCTGACGCCGGTTTTTGCATCGGGCACGACAGTTTACACGGCAACCGTCGGCAACGGAACAGCGAGCGTGGATGTGACTGCAACGGTAGCAGACAGTAAAGCGACGGTTACGGTGAACGGAAACGTACCGCAGAGCGGAGTCGTTAATGTGCCGCTGAACGTAGGCGTCAATACGATCACGGTCGTTGTCACGGCCGAGGATGCCACGACGCAGCAGTACGAAGTGAGCGTGACGCGAGTATCGAACAACGCTGATTTGAGCTTGTTGACGTTAAGCGCCGGAACACTATCGCCGGCTTTTGACCCGAGTGTGATAGCGTACACGGCGACTGTGGGAAGCGGCGTAACGAGCATTGAAGTGACACCAACAACTGCGCACAATGAAGCAATGCTAACCGTAAACGGAACGAGAGCAACGTCGGGCAGCGCCCTTAACGTGCCGCTGAACGTGGGAATCAACACGATCAAGTTGGAGGTCACGGCGCAGGACGGAGCGACGAAAAAAACATATACGTTGATGGTGACAAGATTGTCCAATGACGCGAGTTTGAGCGGGTTGACGCTAAGTACGGGCACGCTTGATCCGGTTTTTACATCGGCCACGACGGCGTACACGGCAACAGTTGGCAACAGCGCGGCGAGCGTGGATGTGACCGCGACGGTGGCGGACAACAAGGCGTCGTTCACGGTGAACGGAAACGCACCGGTGACAGGCAATACCGCGACAGTGCCGTTGAACGTAGGAATCAACACGATTAAGGTTGAGGTTACGGCCGAGGACGGAACGAAGCAGACGTATACGTTAAATGTAACGCGCGTATCGAATAACGCGAGCTTGAGATTGCTGACGCTCAGCGCCGGAAAGCTAGCGCCGGATTTTGACCCGGGCGCGATAGCGTACACGGCAACCGTCGGCAACGGCACAACGACTGTGGATGTGACCCCAACGGCAGCGGACAGCACAGCTGTGATAACGGTCAATGGAACAACACCGGTGCCAGGCAGCGCCGTCAATGTACCGTTGAACGTGGGAATCAACACGATCACGGTTGAGGTCACGGCACAGGACGGAACGACGAAAAAGTCGTACACGTTGACGGTGACAAGATTGTCCAGCAACGCGAAATTGAGCGATTTGACGCTCAGCGCCGGAAAGCTGTCGCCGGATTTTGAGTCGGACACGACAGCGTACACGGCGACTGTGGGAAGCGGCGTAACGAGTATAGAGGTGAAACCAACAACTGCGCACAATGCAGCAACGCTAACCGTAAACGGAACGACAGCATCGTCGGGCAGCGCCGTCAGTGTTCCGTTGAACGTAGGCAGCAACACGATCAAGGTGCTCGTCACGGCCGAGGACGGAACGCAGCAGACGTACTCGCTGAAAGTGACGCGCGTATCGAACAACGCGAGCTTGGGTGCGCTGACGCTCAGCGCCGGAACGCTTGCTCCCGTCTTTGCACCGGGCACGCTGACATATACGGCGGCCGTCGACAACAGCGCAGCGAGCGTGAATGTGACGGCAGCGGCGGCTGACAGCACAGCTACGCTAACCGTCAACGGAACGCCTGCATCGTCAGGCAGCGCCGTTAACGTGCCGCTGAACGTAGGAGGCAGCAACGCGATTACGGTAGTCGTCACGGCCCAGGACGGCACGACGAATACGTACTCGATCGCTGTAACGCGCAGCCCTTCCTCGAATAAGAGCGTGAAGCTGCAAATTGCTTTAGGCGGGCATATCGAGGAGATTCAGCCGAGTGGTACCGCCACCGACGTGTATACGGCAAGCGTAACGAATGCGGTGTACACGGCCACAGTTACAGGCGTTGTATATGATCCGACAACGCATTTGGCAATCAACGGTCAACCGTCGAACGGACAGCCTGTTACAATCGCTCTGAATGAAGGGCCAAATTCGATATTTGTTAAAGTAACGTCCCAGGATTTGACGGTACAAGATTATATTTTGAAAATTACGCGCTTCGGCAGTGCGGAGCTTACCGGATTGAGCCTGAGCGGAGTGAATTTAACGCCGCCATTCAATTTGGAAACTTTGACTTATTCGGGAACCGTTCCTTACGAAGTCAATTCTACAACGGTGACTGCCTCTGTGTATGATCCAAGAGCGACCGTCACCATTAACGGAGCGCCGGCACTTGCAGGCGTTGCCAGCCAGCCGATCAATTTGGCTGTGGGCAGCAACAGCATTCAGATTGTTGTGACTCCGAATTATGGCGGACAGCCGCAGACTTATACCGTGAACGTAACCAGACAGCAGCAGCCGGCCAGTTCCGGATCAGGCTCCGGATCGGGTTCGATTCCTGCCGAAGCTCCTGTGAAAGTCAGCTTGTCTTTTGGGGAAAATGGAGCGACCTTGCAGGTCGAGGTGCAGCGGGAACGTACACCGGATGGCAGGATTATCGACAAGATTGTATTAGCGCCTGATATTGTCAAACAGGCAGTCGAAGATGCCGCGACAAGCAAGCAGAAGAAGTTCAAACTCATTATCTCGCAAATTCCTGACGGGCACGACGAGTTTAACGTCAATATTTCCGGGGACACGTTGAAAGCTTTGGACGGAAACGGTTTGTCGCTCAGCATCGAGACGGATGAAGTGCAAATTGCGCTTCCCCAAAATGCGGTTGCAAAGGCGCTGCAATCAAATGAAGATTTAAATGTCCGTTTTGTTCCGATTCGTACGGAAGCCGCTAAGAAGGAAGCCAAGAATCGGGTGCTGACTGCGCAGCTCGTAACGAAAGCGGCGGGAAGCGGGAAAGTCGTTCTTCATGGAACGCCGATGACCGTCGAAGCGAACCTGACCAACCAGGAGGCGAAATTGACCTTCTCGTTACAAGGAATTGAAATCCCGTCGGATCCGAAGAAAAGAAACGAATTGTTATCTTCTCTTGGCGTGTATATTGAGCACAGCGACGGACAGAAGGAACTGCAGCGTGGCGCTATTCAATACGACGCACAAAGGAATCCGGTCGGTATTGAAATTGTCATCACCAAATTCAGCACGTTCAGCATCGTCGAGATTCAGAAAAAAGCCGTCGATACCGTTTCCTATACGAGATGGATTGACGGATATCCGGATGGAACTTTTAAACCGAATCAGTCGATCACCCGCGCGGAAGCGGCTAGCATTCTCGTAAAAGCCGTAACCCTGCCGAAGCAGCCAACCGGCGTGCAGCAATTCCGCGATGTGCCGGACACGCACTGGGCGGCAAAAGCCATCAGCCAGGCGCAAGGCGCAGGCTTGCTGGGCGGCTACCCGGACGGATCGTTCAAGCCCGACGCGCCGATAACGAGAGCGGAGCTCGCCGTGATTATCACGAGGCTGAACAAGCTTGAGGCGGCTGGCGGCGCGCTGTCATTCACGGACACGCAAGGCCACTGGGCCGCCGGCTACATCCAAGCGGCGAAAGCTGCCGGATTGGTCGCCGGTTATGAAGACGGCTCGTTCCGGCCGGATCGGCCATTGACGCGGGCGGAAGCGGTAAAAGCGATAAATACGCTGCTGAAACGCCCGACGCCTGAGCTCGGCACAGCAAACTGGAAGGATGTTGTGAAAAAAGATTGGTTCTGGCTGGACGTAGAATCCGCCTCCGCATCTTTCAGCAATACGCGATACGAAGATGGCAGCAGCAATGCGATTGTCATTCCGGAATAGAGCGGGAGTATGAAGCTCAAGAGGTTGTCCTTTAGGTCTACAAAGGCCTGGAGGACAACCTCTTATTTTTTGCGCGGCTTAACTTTAACTATAACCAAACTCTCCATTCCTGCCCGCGAAACAAGTGTGGTAAGGTTAAGGGGCTAGCATATTTTTCCAAAAACCAGGAGGCTGTCAATTGAGTATAAAGCTGCAGGAATGGATCATAGAAGCAGATATTGCGAGTATGCAGGCGGCGATGGAAGCGGGTTCCGTGACATCGGAAGAGCTCGTACAAGTGTATTTGGAGCGGATTAACCGGTATGATTTGGCGATTAATTCCATTTTGGAAATCAATCCGGATGCTTTGCAAACAGCACGGGCTTTGGACCGGGAACGCAAAGAACAAGGAAGCCGGGGGATGCTGCACGGGATTCCCATTTTATTAAAGGATAATATAGACACGCACGATAATATGCATACGAGCGCCGGCTCGATAGCGCTAGCCGAATCCTTCGCTGCGGCGGATTCGTTCGTCGCCTCAAAGCTCCGCGCGGCAGGCGCCGTTTTTCTCGGGAAAACGAATATGACGGAATGGTCCAATTTCATGTCAAGCGCGATGCCGGCGGGGTACAGCTCGCGGGGCGGGTTTGTGCTGAATCCATATGGCCTGGGGAAATTTTCGTCAGCGGGTCCAGTTCGGGATCTGCCGCCGCAGTAGCCGCCAATTTGGGAGCAGCAGCGATCGGAACGGAAACGGCGGGGTCCATCGTCGGCCCTGCGAGCCAACATTTTGTCGTAGGAATCAAGCCTACCGTCGGATTAGTGAGCCGAACCGGCATTATCCCTATTTCCGGCAGCCAGGATACTCCGGGGCCGATTGCGAGGACGGTTTCGGATGCGGTTGTGATTTTGGGTACGTTGACTGGAGCCGACGGCAAAGATCACGCAACCTTGGCGGGCGAGAAGGGTTCCTTTTCCGATTATACGCCGTTTTTGGATGCGCACTTTTTGCGCCATGCGAGAATCGGCATTCCGAGGCATTATTATGAGCATTTGGACGAGGAAAGGCTTGCGATTATGGAAGCCGCCATTGCCGTTTTGAAACAAGAAGGCGCTGCGATTGTCGACCCGGTCGTGCTTCACGTCGAACAGCAAAGCTGGAACAACGAAGTCATCATGTACGAATTCAAGAAGGGGCTGAACGAGTACTTATCGCAATTGGCTGATTCCGTGCCGGTTCACTCTTTGAAAGAATTGATTGCATTCAATGAAAAAAACGCGGAGACAGCTCTCCGATACGGGCAAGACACGCTGACCGCAGCGGAAGCGACGGCATTGACGGAGCAAACCTATTTGCAAAAGAAACAAGCGTACATGGAACTGCCTTTGAAACAAGGAATTGATTATGCCATAGATGCATACGGTTTGGACGCTTTGATGCTGCCTGGGGATGTCGACGGTATGTATATCGCTGCACGGTTGGGGTATCCTTTGATCACCGTTCCGGCAGGCTATTCGGCGAATGGAGTTATTGACCCGGACGGCGATTCCACGAAAGGCCCTTTTGGCGTAGTCTTCTCGGGAAAAGCATTCAGTGAGCCTGTGCTGATCAAAATTGCATACGGGTTCGAACAAGCCACGCGCCACCGGTATCCGCCCCGTCTGGGTTAGGCCGTTATCCGGCCAGCGTCCGGTCGGCTTGCTTGGAGCCGATTGCTTTAAGGGTCCAGGCGGCTCCGAGAAGCGACAGGCCTGTGAGCAGGAAGACGAATTGAATGCCGATCCATCCGCCGAGAAAGCCGCCGAGCAGCGGGCCGACCACGATGCCGAACTGGTTCGCCGATTGGCTCAAGCTGACGGCCCTGCCGCGGAAATCGGGGCCCGAATATTTTACGATCAGCGCATTCATGGACGGATAAACGGCTGCGAACAGCAATCCGTAGCAGAAGCGAAGGATGCCGAAGCCGACAAGCTGATGAACGAAGAGCTGCAGCAGATTGCCGATGCCGCCGCCTATCAGCCCGATGAAGAGCGTCTTGGCGTAGCCGATTTTTTCGCCGATTCTCCCCCAGCGGGGGCCCATAATGACCGTAGCGATGCCGACCGCCGAGAAAACGATGCCCGAGCTGAGCGAAGCGCTGCTGATGCTGCCGCCGATTTGCACCACGTAGATCGTGAGCAGCGGCTCCAAAATCAAAACCGAAGTCGAGACGAGCAAAATAAGCCCATATATCCGCATCAATCTCGCGTTGCCGGCGGCTTGTCTAAGATCGTCGAGCACGCTCGGACGGGCCCCGCTTTGCTTCTCGTGCACCTCTTTTACGCCTGCCAGAACGATGAGCGCGGATACTAGCGTAATAAGCCCGGAAGCGATGAAGCATTCCCGCAGCCCCATCCAATGGCTCAGCACCCCTCCCGCAAGCGGACCGATAATGCCTCCCGCAGCCGTCGACGTCGAGATGACGCCCAGCGCGTAGCCGACATGCTTTTCCGGTGTATTCGTACCGACCAAAGCGACGGAAGCGGGGCTAAAGCCCGCCATAAACCCTTGAAAAATGCGTACAAAAATAAACGTGTAAGGATCGTACACGAAAAAATTGGCAAGATGCGCCAGGCCCAAGCCTATCCCCGAGCGGATAAGCATAGGCTTACTGCCGTATTTATCGGCGAGCGATCCCCAAAAAGGCGCGCACAATCCGCTGACCAAAAAGCTGATCGAAATGGAAACGCCGGACCAAGCTGCCAAGCCGCTCTGAATCCCCAAATCGTTTTGCAAAAAAATAGGGAAAAAGGGCACCGACAATGTATACGCCATGTGGTTGAAAAACATGCCCAGCCATAGCATATAAAGATTGCGTTTCCAGTAAAGCTCCATGCTGCCGCCGCCTTTCGTTTGTTAGCCGCACTGTGCACCCGGTTTATTAGTAATTCATATAAATCACATCAATTAAGTGTGATATAGTCCTAAATTTACCATCCGTCTCTTCGAATTGTCTAATAGATTTTTTCTATGCTTTGGGCGAAGCCCGTTCTCCATGTCGGATAAAGCGGCTTCCAGCCGTAAATGCTGCGGGCTTTGGCATTCGATGCGCCGCGTTCCCATCCGCTGCCGCTCGGCTCGACAGGGGGACGGGGCGCTCCCAAAGCGTCGGCGTAGACGGGCAGCCAATCCGCTCCTTTGGCAGGCTCATCGTCGACGATATTGACCGCGCCTGACGGCCAATCCAAAGCGAGCAGGGCAGCGGCCGCCGCGTCCTCCACATGGATGAAGGAAGTGATTCCGCCGGTCGCCGGCACTTCCTTGAGCCGTATTTTTTCCGCCATGAATCCGTGGCGGTCATACCACGTGCCTTTGCCGTAAAACGACCCGTACCGCAAAATCACGTGGTCCGGCATTTCGGCAACGGCGCGTTCCAGTGCGGCGACGCCGTCAATCGTTCTTTTCCGCGGCGGCGGCGCTGTAATGTCCAAAGAAATATCTTCCGACGCGGGTGCATCGCCCGGCTCATACGCCCATGCGATGCTTTGCGCGATCATTCGCTTGACGCCTGCCGAAAGGGCCGCATCCACCAGATTCCGCGTGCCTTCCACTCTGATTCTGGAGTTCGCCTCGAAGCTGCCGCCGCTCAAAGATGTGAGCTGATGGATGATGACATCCGGCTGCGCTTCATGTACGGCCGACATCATGCTTTCCCGGTCAAAAGCATCGGCAATGACGGCGCGCGCGCACAACTCTTCAATGATGCTTTTGTTCCGCTCGTTATGCGTCATGCCGATAACCTCATGGCCCGCATGCACCAATTTGGGGAGCAGCAAGCGGCCGATCACACCCGTCGATCCTGCTACGAATATTTTCATGTGACATCTCCTCGTTTCCATTCGTTGTCGTTTAGTTGTCCTTCCATGATAGTAGACTGATTAGCCAAGTTTTTTGTGACAAATGCAGAAATGGATTTGAACTGTACGGAAAAATTAAGTACAATGAGCAAAATGATAACTATTCTCATTTATATATTGGGGAAAGAAGGTAGTTTTTTTGGCTGCGGATCTCCTGATTGCCGATATTCACGATTATTTTGACCGGTTTACGGAGCACGTAAACGGAGATGTTCATAGCAGGGGCTGGGAACAGCAGCTTTCGCTGCCGGATCGTCTCGGCAAAGGGACCGTCACCCGGATGCGGATCCGCTCCGGTATGGAAATCGTCGTTTCCGACCTCACCTTTGAGCAGGATTTGAAGCTGCGCGTTCAGGAAGGCTGCCGGATATTCGAGTTGAACTATTGTTTGAGCGGCGAAATTTACTGCGAATGGAACGGCCGTACAAGGCATATCGGTCAACGGACGGGCAACGTATGTTGTTTGGAAGATGTCGGAATTTATATGGAAAAGAAAGCGGGAATCCGCAACCGGACGCTGGAAGTGCGCCTGCGCCCCGACGAGCTGTTCCGCTATGCCGGCGATGCGGCGGATACGTCCCGCATAGGAACGCTGCTGCAGCGTCATCAAGGGAGCATCGACCGCTATCCGAACTCCCCGGCCATTCAAAGATGCGTCATTGACATCATGCAATGCGCCTATCAGGGGCCGATGAAGCGGCTGTATATGGAAAGCAAGGCGATGGAGCTTATCGCGCTATTTTTCCAGCAAGAGGAACAAGCTTCGGCAAGCCGGAATTTCGTATTGCGGCCCGACGATATCGACAAGCTGAATGCGGCCAGGGAATGCGTTTTAAACAATCTGGAAACGCCGTTATCGATCAAGGAACTGGCTAACCGGGCGGGGATCAACGAATTCAAGCTAAAAAAAGGTTTCCGCACATTGTTCGGTATGACGGTTTTCGAGCTTGTCCGCCGGGAGCGGATGCAAAAGGCGCTTTGGCTGATGGAGACGGAGCGGATGAATGTCGGGGAAACTGCGGTTTCTCTTGGGTACAGCAATATCAGCAATTTTACAACCGCTTTTCGCAAGCAGTATGGCTGCAATCCCGGCGAATATTTGAAAACGATTAACCAACCCCTTTCAACCTATGTTTGAAGGGGGTTTTTCATGGCTCCTTTTGCAGGGAAAAAAACTTCCTCCACAGGTAGCGAAAAAACTGCCGACGAGTGATAATCATTATCAAATAAAAAGCTGTTGACCTGCAGGTTAGACCGAAAAGGAGAATAAGCATGAAAAATCATTTTATCGTCATTTTTGTTACAGTTCTTGCCGCCATGATTTCCATCGCGACCTTTAACCCGATTCTCGGGCCGCTTGCGAGGAGCCTCGGATTGACGGAAATCCAGTCCGGCAGTTTGGTTACGATCACCGGGATCTGCTGGATTGTCGGCAGCTTTGTATGGGCCAGATGGGCGCGGGCCGGCAGAAAACGGATCATGATCTCGGCGTTGGCCGGTTACGCGGTTACGCTTGTCGCGTTTGCCTATATCGCCGATACGGCTTCCGCAAGTGCGGGGCACCTTTACTGGATTTTTTTGGCGCTGCGTGCGGTCGCCGGATTTTTCTTCGGGGCGATTCCGGCTATGGCGCAAGGTTATTTGATGGACTGGACGTCCGCGGAAAACCGGGCGAACGGGATGGCTCTGTTCGGAGCGGCCAACGGGCTCGGATTTGTGCTCGGGCCGGCGATGGGAGCCGCTTTGGTATCCGTTGGCCTCACCGCTCCCATGTACGTCTCGGGCGTGTTATTGGCGGCAGTCATCCTTTTGTTCGGGATTCGGATTCCGGGCCGGCAAACCGTCTCCGTACAGGAGAAAGCGGCCAAGCTGTCCCCATGGGATTACCGCATCCGTTTGTATATCGGCATCGGATTGACTTTGTCCGTCGTGATGGTCATTTTGCAGGTGACGGCAGGCTTTTACATGCAGGACCGGCTTGCCGCTTCCGCCCAAGGGGCGGCCAGAATGATCGGCCTCGCCTTGACGATCGCCGGAGTAATTGTCGTCGCTGTGCAAGTGCTGAACACCCGTTTCCTGAAATGGAAGCCCGGCACGATGTTGAAAATCGGACTGTGCGCCCTGGCGCTTGGCTTCTTTTGGTTTATGGCTGCGCCTTCGTATTATGCGGCTGCTTTTGCGGTTTTCGGCATCGGCATCGGATTCACCTTGCCCGGCTATACTGCCGCGGCATCGCTAGCCGTAAGCGAAAACGAGCAGTCCGGCGTTGCGTCTTTTGCGGCCGCTGTGCAAGGAGTCGGCTCATTCGTCGGCCCTATTGCAGGAACCGTCCTCTATTCATTCCAAACGTATCTTCCGTATGTTTTGTGTATTTGTCTGGTTGCATTGTTTATTCCTTTCGTCGCGGCAAAAACGAAGCGGGCGCATGCAGCAGTTTAATCCGCCCCGAGCAAGCGCCTGAACGGCTCGCTGACGATGAGCGTGCCGTTAGCCGGCCGGACAGGTCCGAAGGCCGGAATCAGCTCCTGAGCCGTTACGGGCTCAGGCCGGTCTAGCCACCCGGCGAGATGGGCCAGCGCGCCCAACAGCCGTCCGGGCGCTGTCCCCGCCTCGCGCAGCGCCGCAAGCGTAAGCGCGCCGTCGCGCTTGGCCAGCCGCCGGCCGCTTGCATCGACCAGCAGCGGAACGTGGGCGAAGTCCGGCGCCTTGAGCCCGAGCGCCTCGTAGAGCGCCAGCTGCCTTGGCGTCGAGTCCAGCAGGTCGGCTCCGCGCAGCACGTCGGTGATGCCCATGGCGGCATCGTCGACCGTGACGGCGAGCTGGTAGCTGAACATGCCGTCGGCGCGCTTGACGACGAAGTCGCCCGACGCTTCGCCCGGGCAGGCTTGCGGGCCGGCCAGCGCGTCATGGAACGGCAGCGCATGCGACGGCATGATGAAGCGGAGGGCCGGCGTTTTTTTCGCTGCCCGGGCCTGCCGCTCCTCGGCCGAGAGCGTGCGGCACGTGCCGGGGTAGCCGGCGCCTTCGGACGCAAGCCCATGGGGCGCGCTGCCGATTTGCGCCAGCTCGCTCCGGCTGCAAAAGCACGGGTACAGCCGCCCGGCCTGCTGCAGCCGGTCCAGCGCCTCTTCGTAAAGCCGCTCGCGGCGGCTTTGCTCGTACGGCGCGCAGGGGCCGCCGACGAGCGGGCCTTCGTCCCAATCGATGCCAAGCCACATCAGATCCAGCTGCAGCTGCTCGGCGTAGGCGCGGCGCGAACGGGCTTTGTCGATGTCTTCGATTCGCAGCACGAACTCGCCGCCGGCCTGGCGTATTTGCAGCCAGG